>JAPSKG010000243.1 GCA_031177795.1 Domibacillus sp. | reverse complement strand
CATGACGCTAATTCGCCGGCTGTTTTCGGCACCAGCTGTTTTGTTTTACGGCAGTAATCTTGAATTTCCCCTACCATATTATTTGGATTTAAAAAACGGTCATCATTTAAGTTAACAAAATGCTGAAAAGGCTTTTCTTTTTCAGCTTCAGTTACAAATTCAGCAAAGTTATAATCTTGAGGCAAATGGCGGCGCACTTCTTGCATCACCCACATGCCCATGATGTTTTTTAAAAAGCGATATGTTTCAAAAACGCCCCATTCATTGGTGTAATTGTCTTTAAAAGCCAGGTCATTTATAACAGGAACAGGCGATTCAATTCCTAACAGCGACCATGTCCCGCTGCTTAAATAAGCCCATCCTTCACCAAATCCCGGTGTGCCTGCAATGGCGGAAGCGGTATCATGCGATCCAACTACCATCACCCGGCAATCAGGCAAATCATAGCCGGGAAATTTGCTTTTCTGCAAAACGCCAAGCTCTTCACCCGGCTCAGCAAACGGCGGAAATTGGTCACGGCGCAATTCAAGCAGTTCAAGCAAATCTGCATCAAAATCCCTTGTTTCTACATTCAGCATTTGCGTAGTTGAAGCATTAGTAACTTCTGTTACTGCTTTTCCGGTTAAACAAAACCCGAGATAGTCCGGCACAAGCAAAATGTGCCTGGTGTTGTGAAGAAGCTCTTTTTTTTCTTCATACAATTGGTAAAGCGTATTAAACGGCAAAAATTGAATTCCTGTTTTTTGGTAGATATTCTTTTTCAGCATGTGCCGGCTGACTTTTTCAATTGTTTGTTCTGTCCGGCTGTCCCGGTAAGAAACCACTTCCTGCAGCCGCTCGCCATTTCCGCCAACTAATACGTAGTCAACGGCCCACGTATCAATTCCCATTGTGACAACGTAATGCCCCAGTTTTTTTGCTTCTTCAAGCCCTTTTAAAATTTCAGTTAGCAAATGGTCAATGTCCCAATAGTGAACACCATTTTTTTCGTTAAATCCGTTGGCGAAACGATGGATTTCCTTCATATGAAGTTTTCCATCTTTGAGTTCTCCCGCCACAAGACGCCCGCTTGACGCACCAATATCCACTGCTATATACGTCATTTTTTCACTCCTTCACTAAAACAGGCTGTTTTCCTCCTGTCACAAAGCCTTTTATCAAAATGGCTGGAGCTGCTTTTAAGCACATCCAGCCATTTTTTTGATACCTCTGTTCTATTCTTGTTTTATCGTGTAAATGCCGCAGGCACACCGCCATCAACCGTAATCATGCACCCTGTTGTTTTGTCTGCTTTTGAAGAAGCAAAGAAAGCGATAGAATCTGCAATATCAGACGGATAAATATTCACAAGCAATGTCGTGCGTTTTTTATAGTGCTCTTCCAGTTGGTCTGGCTCTATTCCATACGCTGCCGCACGCTCATTGCGCCAGTTGGATCCCCAGATTGCTGACCCTTGCAGCACTGCATCCGGAAGAACCGAGTTTACGCGAATTCCAAATTCCCCGCCTTCTGCTGCAATACAGCGAGCCAGGTGTGTTTCAAGCGCTTTGACTGAGCTGTAAGCAGAAGCGTTTTTGCCAGCATAAATCGAGTTCTTTGATCCAACAAAAACCATGTTGCCTCCCGTGCCTTGCTGTTTCATTTGCTTGAACGCTTCACGGGCAACCAGGAAATAGCCTGTTCCAAGCACATTCATATTTAAATTCCATTCTTTTAATGTTGTTTCATCAAACGGGCTAGATGTGGCAAGGCCGGCATTGTTTACAATGATGTCAACGCCGCCGAATGTTAAAGCAGCTCTGGCAAAAGCAGCTTGCACTTGCTCTTCGCTTGTTACATCCATTTGCACAGCAGCGGCACGCTGTTCTTTGTACTGCCCGTTGATTTCAGCGGCTACTTTTTCTGCTCCTTCTAAATTCAAGTCCGCCAGCACAACATGCGCTCCTTCTGACACAAGCCGCCGTGCTGTAGCGCTGCCGATTCCGCCGGCTCCGCCTGTAATAAACGCGACTTTCCGTGAAAACTCTGCTTCAGCCGGAGCAAGAGACAGCTTGTAAAGCTCAAGCGGCCAGTATTCCACGTTATATGATTCATTTTCGCTCAAGGAAACAAATTCGCCAAGTGCTGTTGCCCCTTTCATAACAGCAATCGCGCGGTGGTAAAGAGCGCCGCTTACATTTGCCATTGAAATGTTTTTGCCGGAGTTCACCATCCCGACACCCGGAATAAGAGTAACCCGCGGTGCTGCTTCAAACATAACATCGCCTTCGTTTTTATTGCGCTCAAAGTACTCCTTGTATTCTGCTTTAAATTGCTCAACACCTGCTTTTACTTTTTCAATCAGCTGTTCTGTTGATTCACTTTGCGGATCCCAGTTTACATAAAGCGGTTTCATTTTTGTATGTACAAGGTGATCCGGGCAAGCAGCGCCTACTTGAGAAAGCTCAGCTGCATTTTTGCTGTTCACAAACTGAAGCACGTTTTCTGCATCGTCGTATGTTAAAATCATTTTCTTTTCATCACTCACTGCCCCGCGGATAACCGGCATAACCGCTGCCAGCACGTTTTGGCGCTCTTCTTTTGTTAAAGACTGATAAGCTTGTCCGCCAAATGCTTCTTCTTCTTTTTGCTTGCTTTTAATAAACTCTTCCGCTTCTGTGATAATGTTAATGGTTTGATTATACGCTTCTTCAGACGTTTCTCCCCACGTAACAAGTCCGTGTTTTTCCATTAAAACAAGCTCTGCATTTGGATTGCTTTTCACGCCTTCAGCAATCATCTTCGACAGCGTAAAGCCAGGCCGGACATAAGGAACCCAGACAAAACGGTCGCCAAAAATTTCTTTTGCCACTTCTTTTCCGTTGTCTGCACAGCAAAGGCTGATAATCGAATCTGGATGTGTGTGGTCAACATGTTTGAATGGGAGAAACGCATGCAAAAGGGTTTCGATCGACATACGCGGATGCTTGCTGTCAATCATGCAATGAGTTAAGTAGTCAACCATTTCTGCATCCGGCATTTTATCACGCTCAATTAACGGGCGAATATCTTCCAGGTTCAAGCCTGTGAAATTCCCGGCTTTCATGGTTGCCAGATCGGAACCGCTTCCTTTTACCCACATGACTTCAATGTCACGGCCGCGAAAATCTTTTTCAACCGTTTTCATTGATGTGTTGCCGCCGCCCCAGTTACATACAGTACGGTCAGAGCCGATCAAGTTGGAACGGTAAACAAGCTCTTCTACTCCTGCTTTTGTTGATGCTTCATTTGAATCCCATAAGTTTTTAGCCATTTTGTTTTCCCCTTTGTTTTGTTTGTATTTGTTTTTGTTGTTTTAATCATACTATATATTTGTTTGTTTTTGAATATGTTTTTTTATTTTTATTGTTTTTTTGAAATAAGCCCGTTTTGTTTTTGTTTTCTTTGTCT
>JAPSKG010000242.1 GCA_031177795.1 Domibacillus sp. | reverse complement strand
TAAGACTAACAAATAAAAAGGCAAATGTGGAGAAGTATACCTGACTCACTGATGCAATAGTTCTGCAACTTCTTTTAAGGTTGTTTTAGACCCTACATTCCCGGGGAAAATAACATAAGCCATACCCGGGAATTTGCTTTCGTCTCCTGTTAGCCAGACCGGGATGCCAGGCTTGATTTGCCCGGCTACCGTTGCCCTTTTGACGCCAAGTCCGTTTGTCCCGATATCGCTAGAAGTAATTCCGCCTTTCGCAATAATAAAGCATGGCCGCACTTCAAGCTGCTTCACAATGCTTGTTACAGCATCTGAAATTTTAACAGAAAGTCTTAACTCTTCTTCTTTTTTGTTTTCTCCTAAATCAAGGCGCTCCCGTTTTGTGTATACTGCAACAGTTTGTCCTTTCCGGATAAGCCGTTCGCACGTTTTAATGACCCGCTCAACTTCCAAGTTAAACCTGGCGGGATGCAGCACAAGGTGAACATCAAATTCGATAAACGTAATAAAGTTGCAGGTTTGAAGAGCTTTAAACTGTTCCGTTGTTTTTTTTACATGTGAACCAATGATAATTAAACCGCCATTTTCAGAAGGTTTTTTTATAAGTTCTTTTTTTGTTAAAAGCCCTTTATCACTAATTCCCCCTATCACTTTTGTTAAAGCGGCCGCGCTTCGAAATATAAAATGCTTTCCTGCTTTCATTGCCCGAATCAATGCAATCACTACTATTTTAACATCCACATAATCAACAGCATTGACAATGATTTTATTGAACTTTTCCACTTCCATCAACTGATGCACAAGACCGTCAATATTAAGACTGCGAATGTTTTCCAGGGAAAGATACACCGCGTCATCAGCTTTATAAGCTCCATGTGATTTTTCTTCTGCCCATTCGCCAAGGTGTGAAGATTCGTATCCAAATGTTCGGTCTTTAGCAAATTCCGTTTTACCGGCCGGCACCAAATTGTTTTCATCTTGCACGTAATGAATATTGTTAATAGTAAAGCGCCCACCCTCTTTGAAAAAAGGCATAATAACTTCCCCGTCAAAAGTTACTTGAGAACTTGCCTCAACTGTTTTTTTCAATACTTCTGTTTCAAGAGGATAATGGCCCCGCAACGTTGAATCTCCGCGGCTAATAAGAACAAAATCTTTTTGTTCTTTTTCAGCAACCGTTTGAATGACAGTGGCGATTTCTTTATGAGCTTTTTTTGTTTCAGCCGCTGTAAAACCCCTGGAATTAGTTAAAATAAAAAACATCGGATTGTTTTCAGCAAAACCTGCTTTTATACTTTCAGGAGACCAATCCGTATAAACAGAAATTCCGTGAACAGTTTGAACACCGGTTGGATCATCATCCAAAACGATGATTTTTTTATTGAAATCTCTTAATTCACTTGCAAGCATTTTGGTTACAATGGTTTTATTCGGAATTTCCGGCAGGTTAGTAAACGTATCGCTTACCTTCAAGGTATTTGTATAAGCCATCCTCTGTCTACACCTTTCTCACTTCGGTATTTGCCAACTTTTCATAGTATTGGACGATACCTCCATGGTCGTCACCTGCTTTTCCATCTACTTTAAGAGCATGGAAAATTTCAAGCAACTGGCTGGACAGTGGCAATGGAACGCCAATTTCATGCGCTGTTTCCATAACATTTGTAAGGTCTTTTAAGTTAATATCGATCCGGCCGCCGGCTACAAAGTTTCGGTCAAGAATTAAAGGAACTTTCGCATCCAAAACAGCGCTTCCAGCTAGCCCTCCGCGGATTGCATGATACATTTTTTCTACGTTAATTCCTGCTTTTGAAGCAAGAACAAGCGCTTCAGACATCGCAGCAATGTTTAAATTCACAATAATTTGGTTTGCTAATTTAGCAGTGGTACCGCTTCCATTCCCGCCTATAAGGACGACATCAGAGCCCATCGCATGCAAAATATCTTTTACAGCTTCAAAAACGATTTTTTCTCCGCCAACCATAATGGACAAAGTCCCGTCAATAGCTTTTGGTTCGCCGCCGCTTACCGGAGCATCTAGCATTTCCACACCTTGTTTTGCTGCTTCATTGGCGATCTCAACCGAAACAACCGGAGAAATGGAGCTCATATCAATAAGAATTGTTCGCTGTGTAGCTGTTTTTAAAATGCCCTTGTCGCCTACCACCACTTGTTTTACATGTTGAGAAGCTGGAAGCATGGTGATGATAACATCACACTGCTCTCCCATTTCAATAGGTGTTCCCGCTTTTGCTCCTGCTTTTACAAGCGCATCTACGCTTTGCTCATTAATATCATTCACTATTAGATTGTAACCCGCTTTAAGTAAGTTTAATGACATTGGCTTTCCCATAATTCCCAAGCCAATAAATCCAATATTTTTTGTCACCTTAACTTCCCCCTTCAACTTATCATGCTCCTCATTTGTGGAGCGCTTTCATCAATTGATAGTTGTATTTTACAAACTTTGTGGAATTTTGTATACATAAAAGGGTAAAATGTATACAAAAACTTGTTTTTGAATTTATAAATGTATACTTTAAAATAAGAATATCTTAATTTGGGAGACGATTTTATTGCGGAAAAATGAAACAGGGCTTGCTTACGTACAAGCTTACGAGTATATAAGAGATCGTATATTGAACGGTGAACTTGAACGTGGAACAAAGCTGGTTGAGGAAAAGCTGGCGGCAGAAATCGGCATCAGCCGAACGCCGGTGCGAGAATCTATTCGCAAACTTGAACAGGAAGGCCTTGTTAAACAAAAACGCGTTGTAAACCCCAGCGATACGGATCTCCGCCATATTTTCCAGGTCCGCATATTACTAGAAGGGTTTGCCGCCCGCCATTGTGCCAGTTACATCACAGAAAGTGCTCTTGCAAAGCTTAAAAACTGTGTGGAAATTGGACGTACCGGCTCGGTAGAAGAAGTAATGGCAGCGAACAAAGAATTTCATGAGATTATTGTAGGTGCGACGAATAATACTGTTATGATTGATACAATCGATCGAATGCAGTCGATTATCTATTTGTTTCGAAAAACAGTTGTTTATCATAAGCGTCCATTATTAATTGAGGAACACGATGCGATTTATGAAGCGATTAAAAACCATAACGGAGACAAAGCAGAACGCTTAATGAAAGAGCATTTGCAGCTTGACTTAGAATTTTGTTTAAACCGAATGAAGGGATAAGTAAAGATATTTTTATATCCCTTCTTTCTTAAACTACTATTTACTAATAAACAAAAAAAATTTAAATCATGAAAGTACCATCCCCTTTTATATGTCGATGGTGCTTTTTATTTGAATTCACTCTCATTTTGCTTAAAGCAGTTTGTTTAAGACATTTCTTCCTTCCCTCGCAACAAAAGCGTTTATAACCTTTTTTAAATAAACTTTACTGTAATAAAATTCAATCAATTTATTTTTAAAAACAATCAAAA
>JAPSKG010000241.1 GCA_031177795.1 Domibacillus sp. | reverse complement strand
GAAACATCAACCGTTTTAAAAAAAGCCATTGTTCTTTCTTATGAAGGAGAATTAATTACCCTTGGAGAAAACGATTTTCACTTTGGTTACCGTAAAAGTGTTTTCACTGAAAAAGATTATATAATTTTAGAAGCCATTTTTGAATTGCAGCCGGGGAATTATGCAGAGATTAAAGAAGCAATGGATACATTTACAGCGCTTCGCGAGTCAAAACAGCCGCTTGAATATCCATCATGCGGAAGTGTTTTCAAGCGGCCTACTGGTTATTTTGCAGGCAAACTAATTCAAGACAGCGGCCTTCAAGGTACACGTATTGGCGGAGCTGAAATTTCCAAAAAGCATGCAGGCTTTATCGTCAATATTGACGGTGCTTCTTCAACCGATTATTTAAAGTTGATCAAATATACACAAGACTGTGTTCTTGAAAAGTTCGGGGTTGAACTGGAAACAGAAGTAAAAATTATTGGGGAAGAATAAAATGAAAAGTCGCTTCGATAGAATGAAGCGGCTTTTTCCTATAAGGAGGTTTTTTCAGTGTTTACAAATGAGGTGATTGCTTCATTTAATGAGCTTGAAACAGCTGTATACCAGTATATTTTAAAAAATGGCGGCAAGGTTGTTTACATGCGCATTCGTGAGCTTGCAGCAGAAACGCATGTATCCACTGCCACCATTTTACGCTTTTGCCGAAAAGCGGGGTTTGATGGGTTTTCCGAGTTTAAAGTGCGTTTAAAACTTCATTTACAAGAAAGCAAGCCACTGGAGTTAAAAAGCATGCAGCATTACATGAATGAATTTTTTGAACGCACATTAACCGGGCCTTTTGAGGAACAAGTGAACAAAGCAGCTGAAATACTGGCTTCAGCCGTCAGCATTATTTTTATTGGAATTGGCAGTTCTGGTATTTTAGCTGAATATGGCGCACGCTATTTTTCAAGCCTTGGCAAGCTTTCTTTATACATAAAAGATCCGCACTACCCTATCCACGCCGATTTTCTTTTAAACAGCGTCACAATTGTTTTGTCCGTTTCCGGAGAAAATGACTTTACGGTTCGTCATACACATTTAATGAGGGAAGCCGGCAGTACGGTCATCAGCATTACAAACAACAAGCATTGCACCATTGCTAAAATTTCTGATTTAAATATTTCTTACTATGTTTCAGAAGAAATACTGGCAGACTCAAATATTACTACGCAAGTGCCGGTTGTTTATATACTGGAATCCCTGGCGCGAAAAGTATATAAACTGTCTTTGCCTCTTTAAATTTTTTTGCGTTTTTTATTTGCCGGTAAAGGATCAGCTTAAAGTTATTTCCCAGTAAATGAAAAAAACTTTTTCTATCATGCGAGCAGGAATTTTAGTCAGCAAAATAGTTACTTAAAAATCTATCCCTTTGTTGCCCGATGGCTTTTCAAGTTCAATCAGCCATTTTTTTAATTTTAGCCCTCCCCGGTAGCCGGTGATTAAACCATTTTTTCCAATCACACGATGGCACGGCAAAGCAATTAAAACAGGGTTAGCGCCAATTGCTCCGCCTACAGCACGGACTGCGGCCGGCTTTTGGATAAGCGCTGCTATATCAGCATAAGAGCAGGTTTTCCCGTATGTGACTTTTTTCACCGCTTCCCATACTTGTTCTTGAAACGGCGTTCCTTTTACATCAAGCGGAAGCGAAAAAGTTTGGCTATTTCTTTTAAAATAATCTTGAAATTCATTTATGTATGGCTGCAATGATTTTTTGCTTTCTTTAAGTTCTGCAAGTGGAAATCGCTTTTGAATCCAGGCCTTGCATTCTTCATGCGGTTGGCCAGGCGCTCCTGTGTAACAAAGCCCTTTTTCCGTTTTTGCCATAAATAGCTTCCATTGTTTAAATTCTAAAACAGCATACTCAACGAGCTGTTTCCTGTTATTCATTTTCTTCGCCCGCCTTTTTCATTCCATCCTCGTTCTTGCCTGTAAAGAACGCTTTTTTATGACTTTATTTTTTAGCCGTATAGCAAGTAAGCGCTCCGTAAAAAAAGAACCTTGCTTTAAAAACCGCATAGGCGCTCTTCACGTTTTTCAAAGCAGGTTCCGCTACCTGAATAAATAGCTTTTTTTATTGAATAAGTCGTTTAGCGCCTATATAACGGTTTTTCCAGTACTGCTCACTCATTTTAACCACTTTTACGCCTTTAGATGTTGCACCGACAAATTGACCGTCTCCTTTGTAAATAGCCACAAAAGAAACTTTTCCTTTCGTCCCTGTTGCGTAAAAAACCAAATCTCCTTGTTTTAATTCACCCGGTTTCACAGATTTACCTTTTTTAAATTGGCCAGCAGTTGTTCTTGGAATTGACATATTAGTTGATGCCTGTTTATACGCATATTGTGTAAACCCGCTTGCATCAAATCCTTTTGGGGTTGTACCGCCATATTTGTAAGGACTTCCTACATATCTTTCTGCGGTAGCCGCAGCTTCTTCTCCATAATTAATTGTAGCAGATGCCTGAGAAGTCCCAAAAACAAAAGCCGCCACCATAGATAAAATCAGTAAAACACCTGTCCATCTTGAAACTGGTAAACTTACGCTCATTTTACTCCTCCTTTAATGAACTGAAAAACAAACCACAAAAGTAAATATATTGCCTTTATTAAAATTAATTCCTTTAACTTGGTAATTTTCCTGAAATCCCCTTACTTTTACAACTATCCTTCATCGGGATTTTTTGCTGTTAAACAAGCACTGGCATCACTTACATATGGCCCCGGTATCTTTTAAAAAAAGAAAAACCACCTTTGTAAAAGGCGGTTTTTCTGCAAGTGATTTTTTCCTTCGTAAGCTTTCTTAAAACTGCATGTTTAACTGCTTTGATTTTCTCCGTTTACTGGCATACCGTTTTCAAAATGATCATAAAGCTTGTCGAGTACTTGATCAACAACGTCTTGCACTTCGGTCGCAAAGTTAATAAAAATAAACTGCATGGCTTCTGCTTCTTCCATAAAACGGTCGCCGCCTGGCTCGTACACAGTAAAAAACGGAACGGTAAAATGAACATCAATTTCTTCATTTTCTCCGCCTGTCCCAAAGCCTTTTGCTACAAAATAAATATCGAGATCCCCCACATGGTCTTCTTCTCTATTTTTGAAATGAATGGTCGTCCGGTATGTTTTATTATGTTTTTCTTGCTCAATTGGCTTTTCTAGCAGCTCAGTTTCCGCAATTGGCTTTATTCCGCTAATTGAAAGCATGTTATCACTCCTTTTTTCGTTTTTTGATCAAAATGCTCTCGTTTTTATCTACCGTTATAACTTAATCTGTCATGCCAGTAAAAAGACCATTATCTACAACATCTGGAATAAGATTTCGTTTTGCTTCAAGTGATTTAATCATTTTAAAATCACAGTCAAATATATAATGCCCGTTATCCGTTAAAAATGGTTTTCTTTTTTAATCGAAG
>JAPSKG010000240.1 GCA_031177795.1 Domibacillus sp. | reverse complement strand
TTCACAAATGCTTCTGTAGCAGTGGGAGCCCAGACACGAAAGGAAGTTTTATCCTTTTGATAGTAACTGCCCAATTCTCCATCATAGTAAAAAAGCTGATCAAACTCTTTTGTTCGAACTACAGCACCTATTTGCAAGTCAGTCCGCATAAGGCGTTCATCCAGTATCACGTGCTCCATTCCAAATTCCGGAATGTCGGTTACTTGACATGTATATTTGACAGTGGACTCCAAGTCTTGTTTGTGAATGATTTTCATTTTCGTAACATTGCTTGCACTTTCTATATAAAACGATGAAGATTGCCCTGAATAATAATGTTTTGGCAACAAAATTGTCACTTCTTTTAATTTATCTAAATAAGCGTTAAACGGCCTGGTTGTGATCATTACAATTCCTCCTCTTCCCATTCTGGACGTCGGGCGCTGACAGAATCAGCGTGTTCAAGCAGCGCTTTTGCTGCCCTTAGTTGAATGTTTTTTAACGGGGATACCATGCTTCTCATAGAGGTAAACCAGTTAGTAAATTCCCGTTTATCAATATAATTAATGCCTCCAGGTGCATTTAGATAATCAATATAGCCATTCCGCGATAAAACCGCTTTTTTAACTGATATATCAATATATTCATGCTCCAGGATTTTTTTGACTAGCGTTTCCATTCTAGATAACGGAACAATGGGACTGAGTATTTTTGTTTCAGTTTCTCCATGCCTTTTTGACCAAAATCGATCAGCAGTTCCTATAAATACAGCATCGTTTTGTTCTTCTAAGAATGTAATACACCAAACGTCCGTAGGGGTTAGCATAATAATATCCATTTCAACCACTGCTTTTTGAAAACGAAAAACGGGTTCATACAAAATTAGAAACGTATCAGGAAGCCGCTTCAGTAAAAATTTCAATTTTTCATCTACATAATATTTATGATCAAGCCGGGACGAATAAAAAAGCGTGGAGCTTGCCCACTTGATTTGAAAGGAATACATTTTTTCTAAAAAAGCTTTTTTTGCGTCTTCAACAGTGTGAAGATGCAGTGATTCTGTTTCAGTAAGAGAAAGAATTGTTTCTTCTTCTGGTAAGTCTGCAGACGTTTTTTGAGGAAGCTGCTTTTCTTTTTTTGAAAAAAAAGAGCGAAACAGCCCCGTTTTTTCTTTTACTTCTTCTGCCAGCCAGTCATCGTTTTTCAATTCTGGTTCTATCAAAACATTTTCTTTTTGCTGAACCCAGTTTGCCTGGAATTTTTCCCACTCTTGCTTTTTTAAAAGAAAAAACCGGGCTGGATAATGAAATAAATCATTTTCATACCGAGATATGTAATTTTGCAATTTAATCAGCTGTGCCATAGGCATCGTCCTCTCTTGCATCCTTTAGCTGACACGACCATTTTTTTGTGTATCTCGGTTCAGTATGTTGATTTGTTTCATACAAAGCCACTTCTTCTAAATAAAATGACGGCCAAACGGATGTTTCTTTGTTTTCATAGGAGTGATTTGGGTCCTTCCACTTTCGAGCTGTTGTAATGTGGGGGCGAAACGGCTTTTCATCAATTTGCAAACCGGCTTCCCGGCAGCCAATTGCTACTTGTTTCTGTAATTGAAACAAAGGTTTTGGTTCATCTGTTCCTACCCAAAAAACACGTGGAGCTTTTTTATTTCCGAATGTGCCGAAAGAAGCAAGGGAAATTGAAAAAGGAGAAATAAGCTCAGTGCTTTTTTTTATATTGTCGCATGCTTTTTGAAGAGCTGTTTCTTCAGCCAAGCCAATAAAAGCCAGCGTCAAATGGTAATCCTCCGGATGGGTGTACCGCTTAAACAAATGTTGTTTTTTGCTCATTTCTTCAAAAATTGTTTTTTTTATATGGTCTGGTATAACAGCTGCAAAAAAATAATGGGGCTTCACCGTAAATGCTCCTTCCCTTTTTTTGTTTTAAATTCAACAAAATAAACAAGAAACACGGCAGTGTTATTCTGTGTATTTCCATTGGAATTGTTTTAATGATATGTTTTAATAAAAAGAACAGAAAGGGTGCATGACAATGAAAGTAGTGAATAATATAGCGGACTTAATTGGCGATACACCACTTGTGAAATTGCAGCGCCTGTCACCTGAAAACGGGGCGGACGTTTATGTGAAATTGGAATATTACAATCCAAGCAAAAGTGTAAAGGACCGCGCTGCTTACAACATGATTATCGAAGCAGAAAAGTCCGGAAAGCTCAAAGCAGGCTACACTATTATTGAACCTACAAGCGGCAACACAGGCATCGGCATCGCTATGAATGCTGCAGCACGCGGCTATAAAGCCATTCTTGTCATGCCGGATACTATGACAAAAGAACGCATCAATATTTTAAGAGCATATGGAGCACAGGTTGTTCTTACACCGGGTGATGAAAAAATGCCCGGCTCCATAAAAAAAGCCCTTGAGCTGGCAGAATCCATTCCAGAAAGTTTTATTCCAATGCAGTTTGAAAATCCTGCAAACCCAGATGCTCATCGTGGAACAACCTCAGCAGAAATTGCTGATGGCGTAAAGCTGATTGGCAAAAACTTCGCTGCTTTTATTGCGAGTGCTGGCACTGGCGGAACCATTACAGGCACCGGCGAAGAACTGAAAAAGCTGTTTCCTTCCCTTTTGATTCATGTTGTCGAACCCGCTGGATCACCTGTTTTATCAGGGGGAGAACCTGGAAAGCACAAACTGGTTGGAACTAGTCCGGGATTTATACCAAAAATTTTAAACACTAATGTTTATAACAACATTTTTGCAATTAAAGATGATGATGCCTATGCGGTTACCCGCAGGCTTGCCTCGGAAGAAGGGATTTTAATTGGGCCTTCCGGTGGAGCAACTTGTTACGCGGCTATTGAAACAGCAAAAACTTTAACAAAAGAAGATGTGGTCATTTGTCTTGCACCTGACACTGGGGAACGGTATCTTTCCACGGACGTCTTTGAATATGAATAAAGTAAATCCCGCCTTTTACACTGGCGGGATGCTTTTTTTATCTGCATTTTCGCCGGCAAGCTCTACAATCGCCCGAGCGTAAATAGCAGCTGCCCGAAGTAAATCATTGAGAATTGCATATTCATCTTTTTGATGGGCAACATCAGGCTGCCCCGGGAAAAGCGCACCAAAAGCAACGCCCGTTTTTAAAGCTCTTGCATAGGTTCCTCCTCCAATGGAAAGCAGTTCTGCTTTTTCTCCTGTTTCTTCTTCATACACCTGTTTTAATGTTTCAATAAACGGATGATCCGGTTTCATGTAATGCGGTTTACTGTTTGCTAAAACGGAAAGGTTTGTTTTATTAAGTTTTTCCCGTATATTGTTTATTTCCTCATCAAAAGAAAATGAAACAGGATACCGGAGATTTAAGCCGATTTGGGCTATTTTTTCTTTTTCATAATGGAACAATGCCGCATTTACAGTAAGATCCCCCATTTCCGGGTCTGTTAAAGAAATGCCAAGTCGCTTTCCGCGTGTATCATTTTCAAAATGGTCGAGAA
>JAPSKG010000239.1 GCA_031177795.1 Domibacillus sp. | reverse complement strand
CTGCTCATTTAGTATTATAATCCTGTTACTCGGCCCCATACTTTTTTAAATAATCCGTATTGCGCCAGGCGCTTTACATTCACGCCAGCTTTCAGGAAACTCACGCGAAAAATGGATTGTTCTACTGGAAAGCCCTATTTAACTAACATTTAACAAGCATGCTGTATGTTGTTTTTTTCAATTCAGCAAGCTATATTGAGAATACGCCCCCTTTTATGAATACCGCAATTTCTTTAAACACCGTTTTTTCTGCTGGCTAAAAGCAGCTTTGCCGTTTTTTCACTTCTTTTTCTTTTGTTTCCTTAAATCATTTTCATCAAATAAGGCGTTTTGCCTGGCCAAATTTATCTTCTGGACAAGATGAATTGCATTTTCAATTTAAAATTATTATAATATATGTATCGAATCGAAAGGAGCCGATTATCTATGCAAGAAGTACAAGACAAAGAATTATTTGCTGAAGTACAAGAAGTCCTTGATAAATTGCGTCCATTCCTGCTTCGTGACGGCGGCGATTGTGAACTTGTTGATATTGAAGACGGAATTGTAAAGCTTCGCTTGCTTGGCGCATGCGGCAGCTGCCCAAGTTCAACAATTACGTTAAAAGCAGGAATTGAGCGTGCATTGCTTGAAGAAGTTCCTGGAATTGTGGAAGTTGAACAAGTCTTTTAATGATAAAAAGCTGATCCAGCAATGGATCAGCTTTTTTTAAAATTGTAAAACATCTTTGTTCACAAGAGTTCTTGGCGGACGTTCTTCGAAAACCGCATCGATATTATCGCAGCACATAGTCATCATTGCCAGGCGAGTTTCTTTTGAGGCACTGCCGATATGCGGCAAAGCCACTACATTTTTCATAGCCAAAAATGGATGATTTTTTGAAATAGGCTCTTGATCAAATACATCCAGGCCGGCTGCTGCAATTTCTCCTGCTTCTAATGCATCTAATAAAGCTTGTTCATTAATAATCGGCCCGCGGCTTGCGTTAATGAAAATTGCTTCTTTTTTCATTTTTTGAAAATGTTTTCTTTGAAACATCCCTCTTGTATCGTCGTTGAGAGGCGCAAGGCAAACAACAAAATCAGCTTCTTCCAATAATTCATCAAATTCGCGGTACTGCGCGCCAAGCATTTCTTCTGCTACCTCATGGCGCCTTCGGTTATGGTACAAAATTTCCATGTCAAAGCCTGCGGCCCGTTTTGCAACGGCTGTGCCAATTTTCCCCATACCTACAATGCCAATTTTTTTATGGTGTACATCTGTCCCAACAAGCATCATCGGTGCCCAGCTTGTCCATTTTCCATCTTTCACAAATTCAGAAGCTTCTGTCATTCGGCGTGCCGTAGCGAGCAGCAAAGCAAACGTTAAATCAGCTGTTGTATCGGTTAATACTTCTGGTGTGTTACAAACAGCAACGCCAAACCGGCTTGCTTTTTCTAAATCAATATTATCAAAACCAACAGCCATGTTGGCGACTACTTTTAAATTGCTTGCACAAGAAAACAATTCTTCATCAATCTGATCAGAAATCACAGTTAACAGTGCATTGGCTACTGACGCTTTTTCAAGTAAGATTTCGCGTGGAACCGCTTTATCTTCTTCTGGCCACATTTCGACTTTATATACTTTAGCCAGTCTTGCATAAATCTCATCTGGTACTTTTCTTGTTATATACACAAATGGCTTCACGCACGGCACCTCTTTTCAGATTATTCCGTATTATTGTACCATTTGTGGGATGACTATGTCACAATAAAAAAGGGTATGGAAGTAACACAGGTGCATATAATGAAGGAAAAAGGTGTGTGGATGATGAGTATTGAGAAAAAAAAGGTCATGAATATGTCTGAAAAAACAGCGCGCCGCTGGATCGCGGAACGTGGCGTAAAAATAGAAGATATTGCAGAATTGGTTGTTTACTTGCAACAGCCTTATCATCCAAATCTTCAGATCAAGGATGCCATGGAACATGTAGAAGCGGTTTTAAGCAAACGCGAAGTACAAAACGCCGTTTTAACAGGCATTCAGCTTGATATGCTGGCAGAAAAAAAGATGCTGGAAGATCCCCTGCAGTCTATTATTGAAACAGACGAAGGTTTATACGGACTTGATGAAACGATTGCAACAGCTATTATTAACGTGTATGGAACAATCGGCTTAACAAGCTATGGATACATTGATAAACAAAAGCCGGGGATTTTACAATTTTTAAATGATAAATCCACCGGGCAAGTCCATACCTTTTTAGACGATATTGTCGGTGCCATCGCAGCAGCAGCAGCAAGCCGCCTGGCGCACCGTGCCGCTCAAACAGAATAATGAACAAAACGTCCTTTTGCCGTGAACCAAAAGGACGTTTTTTAAACTTTTATACTAAGCTGTAAAAACTATGCATTTACATTTTTTTCAGCGGTTTTACTGCCGGCCCTTCCAGCACCTTGCCGTCATAAGAAAATCGTGATCCATGGCAGGGGCAATCCCAGGACCGCTCCGCATCATTCCATTTTGTTTCACAGCCCATATGAGTGCAGGTAACATCGACCACGTGACAAGTCCCTCCTTCATCTTTATAAGCACCCGCTTTTTGGCCCTTCCACTCCACTATGCTTCCTTCATCCGCTTTTAAATCATCCACTGTTTTTTTCGGGCGTTCTGCTTTTCCAGAAATTAATTCTTTTGCTACTCCTGTGTTTTGCATGATAAATTTGGCTGCATCTTTTGGTTTGGCCTTTGGCCGTTTCGGGTCAAATACAGCCGCAAAGCGATTGTCTTTTTTTAAAATCAAATCCGATATAATATTAGCTGCAGTTAATCCGCTCGTCATCCCCCATTTTGCATAGCCAGTAGCTACATAAACATTTTCCTGTGACTGACCAATGTATGGCACGCTGTCGAGGGTCATTAAATCTTGTGCAGACCACCGATACAGGATGTTGTTTGACTGATAATAATGTTCCGCAAATTCTGCAAGCTTTTCATAGTGCTTCACTGTTTCTTCTTTGTTTCGGCCGGTATGGTGGCTTTCTCCTCCAATAAGCAGCAGTTTTTCTCCATCTGGCAGTGGTGTGTACCGGACAGAGCGGGAAGGGACATCTGCGCTAAGGTACATTCCTTCGTGGAGAGCTTGTCCGCTTTTTAAGCCAATTACATAAGAGCGCTTGATTTGAAGCTTTGCAAAATAAAGACGCTCTGCATCATTAAATGGAAAATGAGTCGCTGCTACAATGTGATCGCTTGTTACTTCATATCCTTCTGTTGTTTTTACCGTCCGCCCTTTTAAGGATTTTGCCCGAGTATCTTCAAAGATAAATACATTGCCGCTTTCTACCATGTTCTTCACCAATGCTTCAAGAAATTTAACGGGGTGGTATTGTGCCTGTTCCTGCATGACAATTGCTTCTGCTACAGCAAATGGCGTGTTTTTCCTAACTTCGCTTCCGGCGATTCCTCCTTTTATTCCCAGTGTTCGATAAGCTTCTGCTTCTTTTTCGATAACTGCCTGCATTT
>JAPSKG010000238.1 GCA_031177795.1 Domibacillus sp. | reverse complement strand
AAGGCGGATTTAAAAGATAATTAAATCAAAAAAAGCTCGAAAGCAGAGCTTTTTTTATGTTGAGCTATTCGCCCCCGCTTCTAAACAGGTTAATCATCTTCATACGCTATAAGAAAAACGGGTAGACAGTTGAATAAAAGCAAAGGGAAAAGGAGCTGCCAGGCATGAAATATGGATTTGTCGTGAACGAAAAAAAAGAAATCGTTGCAACATTCCATGGAGAAGGCCAAAACTTTGATATGGCCACTCATGCTTTTATGATGGCCGGATATGGCGTAATGCACGTTTCTGCAGAAGAATACCACATTGAAAAAGAAAAAGATTACTGGCAGGAATAACAAACCTTTGCGGCAAAGCACATTCAGAAACCGTGGTTTTTATGTTGCAGTTTTTAGAAAGAAGGAGAAAATGTGAAGAAAAGATTTGTTGTTTCATTGATTGCTTTGTTGGCTGTCACCTTAACTGGCTGGACAGTTTTTGGCACAAAAGAGAGCATGCCGATTGAACTTGCGGCTTTTAACAGTTTAACGAATGAAGAAATATCTTCATTAATCATAATAAGCCCTAAAGATTCACAAACAGAGAAAGTAACAGTAACCAACAGGATTAAACCGTTTATCTCTGAAAATTACGATAAAAATAACGTGTATCAAGTCACTTTTAACAACACGGCAACAAAATCACATGGAAATTTACTTGTTTTTGTGGATACCGATAAAACAACAGTAGTTGGAAAAGGATTTGATGAAAAAACAGTATCCGCACCCAATTAACTAACTAAACCGGAATCGCTTTTGCAGCGGTTCTTTTTTGTTTGGTGAGTTTAAAGTAAACAAGCGATTGAAAAGAGGAATCCTCTATCAGCCGCAAACGTTAAGAGATCCTACAAAACTTTCTTTAACTGTGTAACAGCGAGGATATTTATAAGTGCAGAACAAAAAACCTTGTTTAGTTCCTGTTAAAATTGCCGCTTTATATTAAAAAACAATGTAAAATAAAAAGAAATGGCGGAAGCAGCAGCAGCGGCGAAGCATCGCAATCCTGGTGATCAACATACGCCAGGCTGATATCCGCTCAGTATGGCTCATACCGCGATTTGATCGTGCATCTTTACTTGCTTAAAATCTGTTAAAAAAGCAGTGATTCCTCAATTTTGTGCGGAGAGAAAGAAAGGTGAGCCAATGTTTTTTCAAAAAGTTTTAAATCAGTTGACTGATATGCTGTTTATTGTAGAACAAAACGAAAAAGCCGATTTGCGCTTTGTTTTTGCTAACCAGGCGAGTTTTGAACCATTAGGACTGTCACTAAATCAAATAGCAGGAAAAACGATACAAGAAGTTTTTTATGACCAGCCTGATAGAGCAGCTGTCATTTTACAGCACTACAAAAACGTTGTTGAAAGCAGAAAATCCGCAACGTACCAGGAGTGTTTTTTGCAGCCAGACGGCGAGGAACTTTTTGTGGAAGCCCGGCTGGACCCTTTGTTCGATGAAAACGGAACGCTTACCCATATTGTTTCTGTGGTCCGGAACATTACGAAATCTGTCCGGCAGCAGCAAGAACTGATAAAGAAAAACGCCCGGCTGCAAGAAGCAGAACAGCATTGGCAGTCATTAATTGAAAACAATATTGATGGCGTTTGGTTTATAAATAAAGAGGGGGAATTAACCCGGGTGAACCACGTGCTTCGAAATATACTCGGTGTCCCGGCGGATATGGAACTGTGTGAAATAAGGGACATGATGGTTCCGATGATTGAACCAAAGGAACTGGAGAAAATCCGCAGCCGCAGAAAACTTGTTTTACAGGGCCATCCTCAAGAATATGAATCTTACTTTCACCAAAAAAATGGAAGCAGAATTGATCTGCAGATAAAAACTGTGCCTGTGGTGATCAATGGCACAGTGCAGGGGTTTTATGGATTTGTAAAAGACATTACGGAGCAAAAGCGCATTGAAAAAGAGCTGCTTGAAAGTGAAGAACGGTATCGCTCGTTAGTAGACCACAATAAAGATGCGGTGTGGACCCTTGATTTAGAAGGGAATTTTACAAGCATAAATCCAGCTTTTGAAAAAATAATTGGAAGAAGCCTGGATATTGGTGCTAAACCGAATTTTAACGATTTTAAAGAAGAATTTGTGACGCCTTTTGAAGACGTTCTTCAACGCTTTGAAGAAGTTAAGCAAGGCAAAAGTGTGGAATACAGTTTGTCGATTTATCGGTTAAATAAAGAAATCGTTCATTTGGTTTTTAAAAATGTCCCTATTTTTGTAGACGGAAACATTGTCGGGGTTTATGGAATTGGAAAAGATGTTACAGAAGAAGTGAATGCAAAAAAAGCTTTGCGCGAAAGCGAACAGAAATATCGTTTAATTGCAGAAAACATGAATGACTTGATTGCCGTGTTTGATCTTGAGGGAATTGTCACGTATGCATCGCCTTCGTATCAGCGTGTTTTAGGTGTGAAACCGGAAGAGTTTGTAGGTCAGCTGGCTCTTTTCCTTACTCATGAAGATGATCATCCGAAAATTCTTCTCGAGTTCAAAAAAGCTGTGCAGCATCAGCGCCCTTTCACCATCGAGCACAGGAAAAAAGGCCCTTCGGGAAAATGGCTGTACTTTGAAACCGTTTGCATGCCGTTGTGGGCCGAGCAAAATGTGCTAGAAGGCTATGTTGGCATTTCCCGTAACATTAACGAACGAAAGTATTATGAAGAAAAACTGGAGCACATGGCTTTTTATGATCCGCTGACAGACGTGCCGAATCGCCGGCTATTCGAAAAATTAGCCAATCAAGCTTTAAGCGAAGCTGCACAAAGCGGGAAAAAAGCGGCCGTAATGTATTTGGACTTAGATAACTTTAAAATCATCAATGACACTCATGGCCACGATGCAGGCGATGAACTGCTGATTCAGTTTACAGATCGGCTAAAAAAAAGCTTGCGCAACAAAGATGTTCTGGCGCGGATGGGAGGCGACGAGTTTACCATTCTTTTGCCTGATACAAACAAAACCGATGCTGAACAAACAGCGGCCAGGATTTTGCAGGCAATTCAGCAGCCTTATAAATTTAAAAGCCACACGTTTGCGTCCACATCCAGTATCGGGATCGCTTTTTACCCCGCGCACGGTGACACAACGGAAAAACTAATTCAGCAAGCTGACGAAGCCCTCTACCGGGCCAAAAAGAAAGGAAGAAATGTTTTTTTAATTGCGGAATAGCCGCTCATTTCACGTTTGTTGGATTCCATTTTTCTTTAAGTTTTTCAAGCAAGAAATCGATGTATGTTTTTAGCTTATACAAAAAAAGACCTGCCGAAAAAGCCGGGTTATAATTTATTGGATGAAAAGAAAAAAGCAAAAGGAAAGAGCTGTTCAGTACCGCTTTTTCCTTTGTTTTAAAGGCTTTTCCGGGCAACAAGTGCTGCCGGCATTTTATAAGAGGGACGATTGGAAAAGCAGGCAAATTGTATTTAATTTAAAAAATAGTTGAAATAGCCTTGAAATTCCGAAAACCTTACGCTATTATAAGAAAAATAAAAGCGCT
>JAPSKG010000237.1 GCA_031177795.1 Domibacillus sp. | reverse complement strand
ACCATGAATCCTTCAACTGAAGATATTGTGAAAGCCATTCACGAATCCCATGCAGAACATGTTATTGTTTTGCCAAATAATAAAAACATTATTATGGCGGCGGAGCAGGCAGCTGAGATTGCAAACGTAAATGTAACGGTAATTCCAACCAAAACGGTTCCTCAAGGACTTGCTTCCTTGCTTGCGTTTAATCCGGCTGTAGACGCACCAACCAACCAAGCGTCGATGACCCGGGCTGCCGCACAAGTGAAAACAGGTCAGCTTACACATGCAGTACGCGATACAAACATTGATGGAATTGAAATAAAAAAAGAAGATTTTATGGGCCTTGCTGAAGGGAAAATTGTTGTAACAAACAAAGATAAAATACCTGCTGCTACAAAGCTTCTTTCCGAACTCCTTGACGAAGAATCTGAAATTATTATGGTTATTTATGGGGAAGACGCTAGTGAAGAAGAAGTAAATGAGGTAACCGCTTTTATTGAAGACAATTACCCGGATGCAGAAGTTGAAGTCCATAACGGCCAACAACCGCTTTATCCGTTTATTTTTTCTGTAGAATAAAAAAAGAGAGGGAGAGAGGACAATCTCTCTCTTTTTCTCATTTGTATGAAAGGAGGAAACAAAATGCTGGATACAGAAAGCCCGCTTTATTCATCAGTTAACGTGTTAAAAGGAGCAGGAAAGGAAGCAGAAGCTTCTTTGGCTGCCATTGGCATAATAACGGTGGGAGATTTGATGGAGTTTGTGCCGGCGCGGTATGAAGATAGGAGACTGAAAAGTCCTGAAGAAGCTGCACATGATGAAAAAGTGACAATTGAAGGGACGATTCAAAGCGAGCCTTCGGTTATGTACTATAGCAAAAAAAAATCACGGCTTACCTTTAAAATAATGTCAGGACCTCATTTAATCAATGTAACGTTTTTTAATCAGCCTTATTTAAAGAAAAAAATATCTGTTGGAGACACAGTAACAATAACGGGGAAATGGGATCGCCACAGGCTTGCCGTTTCAGGCCAGCTGCTGGAAACAGGTCCTTACACCCGCGGAACTGATTTTGAAGCTGTTTATTTGCTCCGCAATGCCATACCAGTTAAGCAATTCCGTAAGCTGGTAAAACAAGCAATCGACCTATACGGCTCATATATTGAAGAAACCCTTCCGAACGAATTGCTTCAGAAATACCGGTTAATGAATCGGAAAGATGCCATTCGGGCGCTTCACTTTCCTCAATCACAGGATGAAATGAAACAGGCGCGCAGAAGATTTGTATATGAAGAATTTTTTTATTTTCAATTAAAAATGCAAGCGTTAAGAAAAACGATCCGGGAGCAGTCAGGAGGAATCGAACAAAAATACGATCTTTCGAAGCTGAAAAAGCTCATTGATTCATTGCCTTTTGAACTTACAAATGCCCAGAAAAAAGCTGTAAATGAAATTTGTGCAGATTTAAAATCGCCCTACAGGATGAATCGGCTTTTGCAGGGAGATGTCGGAAGCGGAAAAACAGCTGTTGCCACGCTTGCGCTTTATGCATCGGTTACTGCAGGGTTTCAAGGTGCCCTTATGGTGCCAACAGAAATTTTAGCTGAGCAGCACGCTAAATCCTTGCATGAGATGCTGGAACCATTTGGTGTTAAAACAGCTCTTTTAACAGGGACAGTTAAAGGAAAACGGAGAAAGGCACTGTTGAGCGCGCTGGAGTCAGGTGAAATTGACATATTAATTGGAACGCATGCACTTATTCAAGATGACGTTATTTTTCGGAATCTTGGGCTTGTCATAACAGATGAACAACATAGGTTCGGGGTTAATCAGCGCCGGACACTGCGTTCCAAGGGAGAAAACCCAGACGTATTGTTTATGACAGCAACACCAATTCCCCGAACGCTTGCTATTACAGTATTTGGGGAAATGGATGTATCCATCATAAATGAAATGCCAGCGGGCCGAAAAGCAATTGAGACTTATTGGGCAAAAGAAGAAATGCTTGGCCGCGTTTTAGATTTCACAGAAAAAGAGCTGCGAAAAGGACGGCAAGCTTATGTTATTTGTCCACTTATCGAGGAGTCAGAAAAACTTGATTTTCAAAATGCATTGGATGTTCATGCACAGTTATCGAGTTATTATCAAGGAAAGTTTTCGGTTGGTCTCATGCATGGCCGTTTAAGTAGTGAAGAAAAAGATACTGTAATGAAATCGTTCAGCGCAAACGAGTTAAACATTCTTGTATCAACTACAGTTGTGGAAGTGGGAGTTAACGTACCAAATGCAACAGTTATGATTATTTATGATGCAGAGCGTTTCGGACTTTCACAGCTTCATCAGCTGCGCGGGCGTGTAGGAAGGGGATCGGAGCAGTCGTATTGCATGCTTATCGCTGACCCAAAATCAGAAACAGGAAAAGAAAGAATGGTAGCCATGACTGAAACAAATGATGGATTTGTTCTCAGCGAAAAAGATCTTGAGCTAAGAGGCCCTGGTGACTTTTTCGGCAGAAAGCAAAGCGGTCTGCCGGAATTTAAAATGGCAGACATGGTGCATGATTACCGGGCACTTGAAGCCGCAAGGGAAGATGCAAAAGAATTAATCGGAAAAGCCGATTTGTGGCAAAAAGAAGAATATGCTCATTTGCGGGCAGTGTTGAAAGATTCCGGAGTACTGGCCGGTGAAAAGCTTGATTAAGAATGCAAGATTATCCTTGCATTCTTTTTTTTATATCTTTATACTGTTCTTAGTACCTAGTCCTAATAGCGGATGGTGGGATTAAGCATGAGAAAATCAAAAAAAGAACGCCAGGCGTGCCTTCAAGAAACCATTAAGGAAAATCCTTTTGTTACAGATGAAGAACTGGCGAATGAATTTAATGTGAGTGTCCAAACGATTCGGCTGGATCGGATGGAATTAGCAATTCCAGAACTGCGTGAGCGCATAAAATATGTGGCCGAGAAAAAAATGCAGGATGAAGTTAAATCCCTTCCCATTGAAGAAGTAATCGGCGATATTATTGATATTGAATTGGATAAAAGTGCAATTTCTATTTTTGATGTGAAAAAAGAACATGTTTTTACCCGTAATGGCATTGCAAGGGGACACCATTTGTTTGCACAAGCAAACTCTCTGGCTGTTGCCGTTATAAATGATGAAATGGCCCTTACCGGAAAAGCTGATATTCGGTTTGTTCACCCAGTTAAAGAAGGAGACCGGGTGGTTGCGAAAGCGAAAGTGATACGTTCAGAAAAACTGCGAACAATTGTGGAAGTAGCAAGCTCAGTGGGCAATGAAGTTGTTTTTCAAGGCGAATTTTCAATGTTTCGTGCTCCGTCTTCAGAAAAGGAGGAAAAAAATGAAACTGGCAATTGACGCTATGGGCGGAGATCACGCACCAGAGCAAATTATTTTAGGTGTAAACCGTGCCTTAAAGGAATTTCCTGAACTTGAACTGATGGTATTTGGAGATGAAGAAAAAATTCGTTCTTTTTTAAATTCCGGAAGCCGGGCAAATGTTATTCATGCACCAGAAGTTATTTTAGGAACCGATGAACCAGTT
>JAPSKG010000236.1 GCA_031177795.1 Domibacillus sp. | reverse complement strand
CATCGTTCCCGCGTGATTTAAGTGCTTATTCCATTGCAGACGGCGTGCTTTCACCTGAGCAGGATTCTCCTTATCACGGTGATTATCCGCTCGAAAAAGATTTAACGCTATCACCAGACGGCAAATACATCTTCAATAGTACGGGCCATATTTTCCGCGCAGCAGCAAGCGCTTCGTCAGATATGTCTTATTTCGGCAAGCTGGATCGCCCTTATACAGCCATTGCTTTTGATACGGAATATGGAGAATTATATTCAGCAAACAACCAAAAGTTTGTGCAAGCTTATGACTATCAGACAATGGAAGCAATTGGGCAGTTGACCACATACGGAAATGTAAAGAAGATGTTTTATGATAAAAATTCTGCTACTTTACTTGTTTTTACAACTGTTTACCTGGGGAAATCAACAGTTCCATTCACAGGGCTTGAAGTAATTTATTTTGAAACAGAAAAGTAAAAAAAGCTCCGGCTTAATGAAGCCGGAGCTTTTTGCTAATCATTTATTTTCTCTAAACAAAAAACTCCACCCTTATAAAAGGGCAGAGGAAGATTTTTTGGCATTCTGCAATTCTTTGTTTACAGCAGGCGCTACCGTAATTCCTGTTGTTTCTTCAAAATCAAACAGGCTTGTTGGCACATCTGTAAAACGTTCTAATTCATTGTAAGCAGGAATCCCGTGATATGCCATATCAAGTCCTTCTTCTTCTTCTCGTTCACTTGCACGTAGCCCGACTGTTTTTTCACAAACAAACGCCATAAACGCACCGCCAGCCAAACCCCAAACTACAACAGCGGCTGCGCCAAGCAGCTGTACACCAAGCAGTTTAAACTCGCCAGTGGTAAAAAGCCCACCCGACGTATCAAATAAACCAACTGCCACTGTGCCAAACACACCATTAAATCCATGAACAGCAACCGCACCAACTGGATCGTCAACTTTCAAACTGTCAACGAAAAGAGTAGCAAAGATAACAATAATTCCGCTGATAAAACCGATAATGATCGCGCTCCACTCAGAAACAAACGCACAACCTGCAGTAATAGAAACCAATCCGGCTAAAACACCGTTCATCGTCATACTTGGATCTGCTTTGCCAAACTTTTTCATCGTCATGAACAAAGCAGCTGTCCCACCACTTGCACCGGCCAGCATTGTATTAATAGCAATAGTGGCTAAAGATGCATTAGAAGCATCAAGGGTGCTTCCTGCATTAAAAGCAAACCAGCCAAACCACAAAATAAAAGCACCTGCTGAAGCAAGAGGAATATTACTTGGTGCAAATACATTTACACTACCATCTGAATTAAACCGGCCTTTACGGGCACCTAGCATTTTCGCCATTGCAAAAGCGGCAAATCCTCCAACAGCATGAATCGCAGCCGACCCTGCAAAGTCTTTCATGCCTAATTTCGCAAGCCAGCCGTCTCCATTCCATATCCAGTGTGCTGAAATTGGATAAATCACAGCGCAAATTAAAACTGCTGTTACAATATATGCCTTAAAGTTCATTCGTTCTGCAAGAGCTCCTGAAACAATTGAAATACAAGCTACAGCAAATCCCATTTGAAAAAGAACAAATGCCGCTGCCGGCAGCTCTATCGCTAAATCAATACTTTCCGGACGACCGAATAAATTTGTTCCAATCAAGCCAAACGCATCTTTTCCAAATAAAACACCGAAACCAATCATCCAGAATGCAAGAGCTCCTACTGTTAAATCAACAAAAATTTTCATGGTGACGTTTACTGCATTTTTTGTTCGAACAAAACCAGCTTCAAGTAAGCTAAAGCCACCTTCCATAAACAATACCATCGCCGCGGCAATAACAATCCAGACCGTATTTAAATAAATTAATTCCATTTTTATGATCTCTCCTGTTTTAAATCGTCTATTTCTAAGTCAGGTGCACCTGCACGAATGCTGTATGCTTCCAAAATAGGATACACATAAATTTTGCCGTCGCCATCTTCTCCAGTTTGAGCAGAATTGATAATCGACTTGATCGTGGGCTCTACCATATAGTCTGAAAGAATAATTTCCAGCTTTACTTTTGGATGCAAAGTAACTTTATAGCTTTTTCCCCGATAAACTCCTTCAGTATCTTTTTGCTTTCCTCTTCCTACAACTTGAGAAACAGTAAAACCAGTAATGCCGATATTTTTTAGCCCTTTAATAGTTTCCGTTATTTTTTCAGGGCGGATAATTGCTTCAATCTTTTTCATTTCCTCAACCCTTTGTTAGATTTTCTTACATGAATATGTTACTCATTATAACTTTTATTTAAATTAAGTCAATGTTATTAAATGGCAAACTCTCGTCATTATAAAAAAACAATCCTGCTGGTGTACCAGCAGGATTGTTGAATAAATTTGAGTTTTTATAAAGGCGGCGATTCTTCCACATAGCGGCCGTAATCAGGCACAGCAATTTGATCAAATTGCTCAACCAGCTTTTTTAGTCCGGCAGCCAAGCTTTCACCTGCCAGTGGACGCCCGTGTCCCGTAATCGCAAAAGCCGGTTTTAATTTTTCCAACTTTTCCACCGATTTTTTCGCTTCTTTCCAATCCGTAGTAAGATACCGGGGCGGGCCTGTTACTTCTATTTCCTGTATCAATACTTTATATAAAACGTCTTGTCTAACTGTTACAAATGCGTCTCCAGCCAATAATATTTTTCGCTCATCATGAAAAAAGGAAACGTGCCCGGGCGTATGGCCGGGTGTGTGAATCCATTTCCATCCGGGCATTTCAGGAATAGTCCCGTTTTTAGGAAGTTCTTGAATAAATGTCCCAAGATCAACCGGTTTGGTTGGAAACAATGAAGAGATTTTCGCAACCATTCCGCCCTCAACAGCAGGATCAGGCTTTGGGTAAGCAAGCTGGCCAGTTAAATAAGGGAGTTCTAGCGGATGGGCATAAACAGGCACTTTCCACTTTTCCGCTAATTCTACTACAGATCCAGAATGGTCAAAATGGCCATGAGTCATCATAATGGCTTTCGGAAAGTTGTTTTCACCAAAACGTTTTTCTGCAGCAGCTACAATTTTTTCAGCTGAATTCGGCATTCCTGCATCTATCAGCACCCAATGTGCAGAAGTTCCAACAAAACAGACATTCACGATTTGAACTGGCAAACAATAAACGTCTTCCGTCACTTCTTCACCTTTACCGCTTGTTATAGAAGTCATCGGAATAAATTGGTTACTCATTGGATTATCGGTCATTTACTGTCAGCTCCGTTCTTCAGCCTATATAAGAATTAATTTCTCAAAATAAAGTTCTTTTGTATTTTCCCTTTAATCTGCTTGTACATACTAAAGAAAATAATTGACACAATTTGTTCTTCTCAAAGCTTAAAGATAACAGGGCGCTTTTTATTGCCATTCCCCCACCTGTTTTTTAATAAACAAAAAAAGCTATTTCATAAAATTATGAAATAGCTTTTTTATTTGCCAGGCGGCGTCCTGCTCTCACAGGGGGAAACCCCCAACTACCATCGGCGCTGAAGAGCTTAACTGCCGTGTTCGGGATGGGAACGGGTGTGACCTCTTCGCTATTGCCACCTGACTATGTATT
>JAPSKG010000235.1 GCA_031177795.1 Domibacillus sp. | reverse complement strand
CTCCTGAACTTAAAATGGGGTATAGGCTGTTGAAAAACAGCGGATTTATTCCAGAAGAACTAAATCAAACGCAAAAAGAAATGGTTACGCTCGAAGATTTATTAGCTTGCTGCGATGATAAAACAGAACAAGAAAAGCTCCAGCAAAAATTAACTCAAAAAAAGCTTCGATTTGATCAACTAGTGAAAAAAAGAAAGCTGCAGAGCAATTCCAAATTTGGTTCTTATGCACAAAAAATCTATGATTTGCTTTGATAAATCGTTTCACATAAAACAAGCCAGCTGCTTTGCCGAGCTGGCTTGTTTTTATTTTTTGAACCGTTAACTGATTCATTAAATCTTATCATTCATTTTCTTTTTCCGATTTCCAAATAGATGCATAAACGTCTTTTAAAGAAATTCCATGTTTCTCCGCAATCGCCCGGCAGTCCTCATATTCAGGTGCCCGCTGAACAATCTTCCCGTTCATGAGTCCGTATTTTACTGTAACCGCACCCCATGGTGTTTGAAAAAGCTCAAACCGCCGTTCTAGCCGGTGCACGGACAGTGGATAATAACGGACGCCAAGCGTGGTTGTTTCCCGAAATAAAATTTGTTTTAAATCTGCTACAGCTTCTACTGAACAAAGAATTTGAAGCAAAACGCCCGGGCGGTTTTTTTTCATGTAAATGGGCGTATAGTACACATCATTGGCCCCCGCTGCAAACAAAAGATCCATTACATACCCAAGCCATTCTCCCGGCATGTCATCTAAATTCACTTCCATTTTAATCATTTGGTTATCGATATGTTCTTTATCAGGTGGACGGTGAAAAGTCATTTATACGTATCCTTTTCCGATCACAGTGCGTAAAACACTTGAATGATCTTTCTGTATTATCTTTGCACTTCACGTGCCTTATTTTACTGCTGCTTTTTAGTTTCCCAGCTTTTTATGGTTTGTGGTTTGCTCTTACAGCAAATTCCCTTCTTTAGAAAATACCCATTCCGCCGGTTCCGTTATCACGTCAATTCGTGGATGCTTTTGAACATAAGGCAAAAGAGATTCCGACACTTCAATTTCACTGATTTCCAGTGTATTTTTTATCCGTACCATCTTAACAGTGTGAAAATCCAAAATGTTGCATGTTTTAATGGCAGCTTGAATGGCTTCACGGTCATTTAAAAGCGTTGTTGCAATTTTAGTTGGTGAACATACTGTCGACGTTAACCCGTTTGCGTAAGTTACGTCACGATCCATTTTATCGACAAGCCGCTGTGTTGTAAAATCTGCCGTGCCAACGCCATTAGCATTTCCTTCGGTTTCAGGTGTTAAGTCGAGAACGACCATTTTGCTGACGTCCGGCCCGCCTGTGGCATAAGGGGTCGGAAATCGGCCTGTTATATTGGGATCCATTCCATCGCCACTGATGTTTTTGCCAATCTCATCGATCACAAGTACATCAATTTGGTCAAAAAACAGCTTTGGAAGCAATTCTTTTGCTTGAGCTTGCAAATTTTTTTCTTTTTCCATTATTTCTTCTTCTGTCAGAACGTCTATGATTGCCGCTTTATCAAAAGCATTTTCCACAGTGGCCACCCCAAATAAAACGGGATGTTTTTTCATAATCACGCTGGCCATAGCAGGAACGTTTTCCGCCATGTATTTAAAGCCCATTTGATGGCATGCTTCGGCTCCTTTTTGTTTTCCAAGACCAATGCTGATCATTTTCATTATTCCGCTTTCAACCGGGCCGCGAAACGCAGTGTGCGGCTTGATTCTGTTAATGACCACAATCCCGTCTGCTTCTGATGCATATTTATCCAGATAAACCGGAAGGCCATTTGGAAGTTCATCAATTTTCACTACGTCCATCGAAGAACGGATAGGTGCTCCTATGCTTTTTTCCGTAATGCCAAGATGTTTTAACACATCGATTTGCCCCTGTGACGTTGCGCCCCCGTGGCTGCCCATGCTTGGAACGATAAAAGGATGCGCGCCGCGCTCTTTTAAAAAAGCTATGGTGGCAGCGGTAATTTCAACAATCCGGTCTACTCCGCGGCTGCCAACGGCCACAGCAATAGACATGCCCGGTTTTACAAGCGAGCGGACTTTTTCTTGCTGTAACTTTTCCGTCACCGCTTCACTTACATTTTCAATTTGCTGCTGATCGAATTGCTGCTTTATTTTCACCATTTTTGGAATGGGAATGTCTTTCAGCAAATCCTGTAAAATGCCCATTTGATATTCCCCCTTTTTGGTTAACCTTTTCCCCACTTGAAATGGGGAGTAACGCTCTTTTGGTAATGGTTTCCCTTTTACTTTAAAGCATTCCGCTTTATTTGGGCAAGAACAAGCTAAAACTCTTTTTGTAGCCGGCGGTTAAAGCAACCCTTTATCCAAAAACTTTCCAAGCAAAAGAGAAAACAAACCATATCCTTTCAGGCAATTTTTAAAACGGTGCATATACTGTGAAAAACAGGAGGAAACACCGTGGCACATTTAGGATCAAAAGGCTGGTATGTACAAAAATTAAAAGAAGAATTCCAAGTGTCAAGAATTGATGGAAAAAAACTAGAAACGTATCGGGCACACGTGTTACACAATTACTTGTATAAAGAACTGGAATACAAAGATAAGTCATCTTCTTAAAAAACAATGCATTTCTGGGAACCGTATTGTCAGGCGGCCAGTTTCTTGGACGCCTTTGTTTTTGCACAAACTTATGTTTCATTTTCTTTTTTATTAACTCCACTGAACCGCTTTTCTTCTATTATATATACTCTCCAAGCGCATCGTCTTTCCACTGGTGAATTACATGCTGATCCCGCTCCATTACTTTCTGCAAATAAATCATGGTTGTGTCAATGCTTTCATGTCCAAGTGCTTTCATAATGGCAAAAATGTCGACTTTGTTTAAATAAGAAATAATCGCAAAGCTGTGCCGGAAAACGTGCGCGCTAATTTTTGTCTGCCTTGCATGGACAAACGGCAGATTCACTTTTTTTAATGTATTTTGGATAAAATGAGCAAGCCCGTCCGGCTTAAATGCTTTTCCTGTGCTGGTGATAAAAAGCGGCTCTTCGCTTTGGTTTGGAAACTCAACCGGACGAAATCGTGCGTTCCGGTAACGGATGATGCTTTCCATCACTTTCGGTTTCAGCGGAATTTCCCGCCGTTTGTTTCCTTTTCCGAGCACAGATAAATAAAATTGCCCTAATATACTGTCATACTTTACATCTGATATTTTCAGCTTGCAAAACTCTTCATTCCGCATGCCGGTTCCGACCAATACATGAATGATTGAAAATGCAATAGGATGATTTTGCTTTTGAAAATAATCAAGCAGCTGGATTACTTCAGCCGGTCCAAGATCCCGGTTTGGCCTGTCTTCTGTCCTGACAGATGCCGATAATAACCCCTGATGAATGGGCTTTTCAATATACCCGCTTTTAAACAAAAAATGAAAAAAGCTTTTCCAAATAACTGTTTTCCGCTCCAGCGTAGCCGGGGAATAGTTCCCTCTTTTTTTCACATATGGGCTTTTTTCTGCCACCCATTTTTGATAGCGGCGCAAATGGCGCTCTCTCAAGCTTTTAAACAG
>JAPSKG010000234.1 GCA_031177795.1 Domibacillus sp. | reverse complement strand
TTTGCTAGCACACGGATGTGCTGACATCAGTGTTGCAGCAGGACGCTGCAAACTTAGCTGATGTTCCTTTACTCTGTTTTCTATGAAATGACGAGCATCTCTATAGAAAGTTTATTACTTAAAACGTTGACGTTTTTATTGATTTTGTTTAGTTTTCAAGGTTCAATTCGGTAACGCCGTTTAAATAATTTAACATAGCATCTACCATTTGTCAAAAGCTTATTTTTGTCACGTCTTTAGCGGACAAGAAATAATATATCATAATACTTTAGATGTTTGCAATACTTTTCTTTTAAAAATTTCACTGTATTTTTTCATAACTTCTTATTCAACAGTTTCATTTCTTTCTTCTTTCTTAGGTATAATGCGTAATAAGGAATTATCTATTGAAGGGTGGGCTGAAGGATGGAGTGGACAATTGATACCGGAATATTAATTAAACTTATTTTATCTAGCGGCTTAGGCGCTGCTATTGGTTTAGAACGTGAGTTAAAAAGAAAACCTGCAGGGTTGAAAACAAGCATTGTTATTTCCATCATTAGCTGTCTTTTAACAATTGTTTCTGTTGAATCCGTTTATCTTTATCATAAAAACAGCGATATTAATATTACAATGGACCCTTTACGGCTTGCTGCACAAATTGTATCAGGAGTCGGTTTTCTAGGAGCCGGGGTTATTTTGCATAAAGCCAATGATAGCATCTCCGGCCTTACCACCGCAGCCATGGTTTGGGGATCAGCCGGTATTGGAATTGTTGTTGGAGCCGGTTTTTATTCCGCAGCCATTACTGGTGTTATCATGCTTCTTTTGGCTGTGGAGATCGTCCCTGTATTTATTCGGCGGGCAGGTCCTCAGCGTTTACAAGAAAAAATTTTATTTATTAAAATCCGGACGTCTAACTATCAAAAAGTCCAGGAAATCATTAAAGCAGTAGAACAAAAAGATCTTTCCATAAAAAAAATCCACATCGTTTTTGAGGAAGAAACAAAAAACCACCAAATACATTTAACAGCAGGCGTTTACTTTAAAAGAAAAACAACGGAAGTTTATTACACAATTTCTGAAATTCCTGATGTAAGATATGTGGATATTGAAGGACCGTAAACATCACTTCCCTTTTAAAAAACAAAAAAACCGTTCTTTAAATTAAAGAACGGTTTTTTTACATATCGATGGAGACTAGCGGGATCGAACCGCTGACCTCTTGCATGCCATGCAAGCGCTCTCCCAGCTGAGCTAAGCCCCCAAATTTTTTAAAAAGTTTTTTGATGTCTAGATTATATTATACTGATTTCAACATTCATTGCAATACTTTTTTCAAAAAAACTTCGGGGGATTATTCCCCGCGAAGTCTTTTTTCAAGTTCAGCTTTCTTTTCTTCAAATCCTGGTTTTCCAAGAAGAGCAAACATGTTAACTTTATAGGCTTCTACACCTGGTTGATCAAACGGATTAACACCAAGAAGATAACCGCTTAGCGCACATGCTTTCTCAAAAAAGTAAGCTGTATAGCCAAATGTATAAGCGTCCATTTTCGGAATAGAAACTGTTAAGTTTGGTACACCGCCATCCGTATGAGCAAGAAGTGTTCCTTCAAAAGCTTTGTTGTTAACGTAATCCACTGTTTCGCCTGCCAGATAGTTTAAGCCGTCTAAATCATTTTCTGCTTTTTCAATCGTCAGTGATTTACGTGGATTTTCAACGCGAATTACTGTTTCAAATAAATCGCGGCGTCCTTCTTGCACATATTGACCTAATGAATGAAGGTCAGTCGAAAAGTTTGCGGAAGACGGATAAATCCCTTTTCCATCTTTTCCTTCACTTTCCCCAAACAATTGTTTCCACCACTCAGAGAAATATTGAAGGCCTGGCTCGTAGTTAATGAGCATTTCAATCGTTTTTCCTTTGTTGTACAAAAGATTACGAACTGCTGCATATTGGTAAGCTTCATTTTCTTCAAGTTCAGATGAACTGTAAGCCTGGCGCGCATCACGGGCACCTTGCATCATCGCTTCAATATCTGCTCCTGCAGCTGCAATTGGAAGCAAGCCAACAGCTGTTAATACAGAAAAACGGCCTCCTACATCATCAGGAATCACAAATGTTTCATAACCTTCTTCGTCTGCAACTGTTTTTAAAGCACCACGGGCTTTATCTGTTGTTGCGTAAATGCGGCTTTTCGCTTCTTCTTTTCCGTATTGTTTTTCAAGAAGGTCACGGAATAAACGGAAAGCAAGAGCTGGTTCTGTTGTCGTTCCTGATTTTGAAATTACGTTAATCGACCAGTTTTTCCCTTCAAGCACTTCGATTAAATCACTCATATATGTAGAACTAATATTGTTACCAGCGAAGAACACTTGAGGACCGTTTCTCTTTTCTGAAGAAAGAACATTGTAAAAGCTATGATTTAGCATATCGATCGCAGCACGGGCACCAAGGTAAGAACCTCCAATACCGATTACGATAAGAACTTCTGAATCATTGCGGATTTTTTCAGCTGCTTTTTGAATGCGGGCAAATTCTTCTTTGTCGTAATTTTCCGGCAAATCAATCCAGCCCAGGTAATCGCTTCCTTGACCGGTTTGCTCATGAAGAGAATGATGCGCCACTTTTACTGCATCTCGTAAATAGTCAATTTCATGTTCCCCAAAAAAAGAAAGCGCATTAGAATAATCGAACTTAATATGCGTCATACTCAAAAACCCTCCGTCTAAACTGTATTTTTCCATTTTACTGTATACGACTGACCGCGGTTTCGCAAGGGAAATAAAAGAAAAAAACCGGGCTTTTTTTCACCCGGTTAAAGCGATGCACGTAAAATTGCTTTTACATCTTCTCGGTCAAGCTTCGCAAAATTACCAAATGGGCCATTAAACAATGTTTTGTCTACCATGTCATCAACTTTGCTGTCGTCGATGTTATAGTCCGCCAAACGTGCAGGTGCTTCGATTGACGACCAGAATGCCCGCAATGCTTCAATGCCTTCAAGACCTGTTTCTTCCGCTGTTTTTCCTTTCGGATCAACATCAAACACACGGACAGCTAATTGTTTAAACCGCTCTGGTTTAACATGGAGATTGTGTTTCATCCAGTTCGGAAAAAGAATCGCCAGTCCGCCTCCATGCGGAATATCGTATACTGCAGAAACAGCATGTTCAATATTATGCGTTGCCCAATCGCCACGGTAGCCCATTTGCAGCATGCCGTTTAAGCCAATTGTACCGGCAAACATAACTGTTTCGCGCAGTTGCTCATCCTGTAAATTATCCATCAGTTTTGGAGCTGTTTCAACAAGCGTTTTTAATGTACCTTCAATCAGCCGATCCTGCACATTTGTTTGTTCTGCATTATGAAAATATTGCTCCAGCATATGAGTCATCATATCCACGACACCGTACGTTGTTTGGTCCCGTGGAACAGTTAGTGTCCAATGCGGATCACAAATCGAGAATTTTGGAAAAACCTGAGGGCTTCCCCATCCAAGTTTTTCATTTGTCTCCCAATTTGTAATTACGGAACCGGAGTTCATTTCAGAACCCGTAGCCGCCAGAGTTAAAATTGTTCCTAATGGAAGAGCTTCTTCTACAGC
>JAPSKG010000233.1 GCA_031177795.1 Domibacillus sp. | reverse complement strand
AAAACGGATTTGCCCTTTGCATCAAAGCACAAAGGCCGGATGCATGCATGTGGCCATGATTTACATATGAGCATTGCTCTTGGAGTCGTTACTCATTTTGCATCAAATCCAATTGAAGATGATTTAATATTTATCTTCCAGCCGGCAGAAGAAGGGCCGGGCGGGGCTATGCCGATGATGGAGTCACAGGAGCTGCGTGAATGGATGCCGGATGAAATTTACGCTCTCCATATTGCGCCTGAACATCCTGCAGGCACAATTGCAACCAAGCCAGGCCTGCTTTTTGCCAACACATCAGAGCTGTTTATTGATATACGTGGAAAAGGCGGTCATGCTGCTTATCCGCATGAAACAAAAGACATGGTAGTGGCGGCCTCTTACTTAATAACGCAGCTGCAATCGATTGTTGCCCGGAATGTTGATCCACTTGACAGTGCGGTTGTAACGATTGGAAAACTAACGGCTGGCACAGTGCAAAACGTTATTGCAGACCATGCCCGGTTAGAAGGCACAATCCGAACGCTTTCACCGGAAGCGATGGAGAAAACCAAAGCCCGTGTGGAAGCTCTTTTAAAAGGCGTTGAAATAGCTTTTGAATGTGAAACAGAGATGGACTGTGGAAGCGGTTATTACCAGGTATATAACGATCCCGAAGTAACAGGCCGGTTTATACAGTTTGCGTCACAGCAAGAAGATATCCAGTTTGTTGCTTCCCGGGAAGCAATGACAGGAGAAGACTTTGGCTTTATGCTAAAAGAAATTCCAGGTTTGATGTTTTGGCTTGGAGTTGGTTCGGAATATGGTCTGCACCATGCAAAAATAAATCCGGATGAAACAGCAATTAACACGGCAATCAAGTTTATTGTCCGCTATTTTACAAACATAAGTTCGCCGCAGCTTTTAAAATAAAAAAGCGTTTCGTTTTGTCTATCTAAAAAAACATGGTAAACTATAAAAGCCATACAATTAGTATTGGTCGTTTTAAATAATTATTTTTTATTTAAAATGATTACAATAGTTTTGTTGACACTGTATTTATTAATAGCTATAATTGACATTGTGAAAAGGAAGCAATTGAGAAAATTGGATTGCTTTCTCATTTAAAACATTTAATTTGGAGGTTTTTTATTCATGGCAGAACGTATGGTAGGTAAACAGGCACCACGCTTTGAAATGGAAGCAGTACTTGCTAACAAAGAATTCGGTAAAGTAAGTCTTGAAGAAAACATGAAAAACGACAAGTGGACAGTGCTTTTCTTTTATCCAATGGACTTTACTTTTGTGTGCCCGACTGAAATTACGGCACTTTCTGATCGTTACGATGAGTTCGAAGATCTTGATGCAGAAGTAATCGGTGTTTCTACAGATACAATCCATACTCACCTTGCATGGATCAACACAGACCGTAAAGACAATGGCCTTGGAGAATTGAAATATCCTCTTGCAGCTGACACGAACCACATCGTATCACGCGATTACGGCGTACTAATTGAAGAGGAAGGAATTGCTCTTCGTGGATTGTTTATTATTAATCCAGAAGGCGAACTTCAATACCAGGTTGTAAACCACAATAATATCGGCCGTGATGTAGATGAAACACTTCGTGTGCTTCAAGCTCTTCAAACAGGCGGTCTTTGCCCGGCTAACTGGAAACCAGGCCAAACAACTCTTTAATACACAGTATTATCATCAGGGCCTAACAGCTTATGTTAGGTCCTGACGTGTCTTATAAACAAAAAAGGAGCGATTGATTCATGAAACTAAGAGAACAAATGCCAGAGCTTGAGGGCGCAACAGAGTGGCTAAATGGACAAGTAGCAAAAAGTGATTTAATTGGCGAAAAGCCAACTTTAATTCACTTTTGGTCAGTCAGCTGCCATCTTTGCAAGGAAGCAATGCCGAATGTTAATAAATTTCGGGATGATTATGCGGATAAATTAAATGTCATTGCTGTACACATGCCCCGCTCAGAAGATGATTTAGATCTTGAGAAAATCAAATCAGTTGCTGCAGAGCACGAAATCACTCAGCCCATTTTTGTTGACAGCGAGCATAAGCTGACAGAAGCATTTGAAAATCAATATGTTCCTGCTTATTACGTGTTCGACAAAGAAGGGCAGCTTCGTCACTTCCAGGCAGGCGGAAGCGGTATGAAGATGCTTGAAAAACGTGTGAACCGTGTTCTCGATGAAACTGAAAAAGCAGAATAAAAAAGCCGGCTAAAGCCGGTTTTTTTTTATAAATAAATTTACAATGTTTTAATCTTTTTACTTAAGAAAGATAAGAAAAACAATAATAAATTTTAAGAACCAGAAAAAACAACTGTAAAAATTAGTGCAGGGAAGCTTGGCTTTTACTATTCAAACGGCTGCTAATTAACTTTTCTTACCGAAAATAAAAAAAGTTGAGAGAATTTTTTGTGCCTTCATGGTAAACTGTCTTAGCAGAACGACTTTCAAGCATGGGTAGCGGGGGAATGAATATGAAAAAAGAATTTGTTGTCATTGGGCTAGGCAGGTTTGGCGGTAGTATTTGCAGAGAACTGAGTGAACAAGGAATGGAAGTAATGGCAATCGATTTAGATGAAGATCGAGTAAATGAATTTGCAGCAATTGCTTCTCATGCTGTAGTTGCAGATACAACAGATGAATCGGTTTTAAAAAGCCTTGGCATTCGCAATTTTGACCATGTTATTGTTGCGATTGGAGACGATATACAATCAAGTATTTTAACTACACTTATGTTAAAAGAAGCTGGCGTAAAAAAAGTTACGGCAAAAGCTCAAAATGATTACCATGAAAAAGTGTTGCTTAAAATAGGAGCGGATCAGGTGGTTCATCCTGAACGGGATATGGGACGGCGGATTGCGCACAATATTGTTTCAAACAATGTTCTTGATTATCTAGAACTTTCTGACGAGCACTCTATTATGGAGATTATAGCGAACGAATCGCTTGCAGGAAATACGCTGATCGATCTTGATATACGTGCCCGCTATGGCATTAATATTGTCGCTATTAAAAGGGGAAAAGACATTTTTGTTTCTCCGCAAGCGGACGAGCCTATTCAATTAAATGATGTGTTGATTATTATTGGAGCAGACAAAGATATTGATCGTTTTGAAAGAAAAATGAATGACTGACAAAAGCCCCGCTTAAAACTTAAAGCGGGGTTTTTCGAGGGGAAATTAAAACAAAGCAAAGTGCACTGGCTTGCTCGGTAAATAACATAGAGCGAACCTGGCTTTCGCGCCCCTTCGCACCGTTATCGTGAAAGAATAAATAAATATGGCCATTTTTTATCTTAAAGCCAGTTAGAACAACCCAATGATAGGAGTAAAGTGGCTTTGAAAAAAAACGCAAAGTAAAATATTTATCAAACTTTGCGGCAACAGGATGCCCTTTTTTCAGTTCATTAATAACTTCATCAATACGGTTGGAGGGAGTTATTCTCCAGCTGTCCCCTAGCAGCCAGCGAAGCCTCCATACTAATATAAAGCGAAATAAGCCAATCGGCGTTGCAAATAATTTTTTATATAAGTCGTTTGCTTGAAATGGAGAGCAGTTTTTAAACCAATAACTTAAAATAACAAAAATGGTCACAGGTCCGCAGGCAGACGAACGAAACTTTGGGTGAATGTCTTCTGC
>JAPSKG010000232.1 GCA_031177795.1 Domibacillus sp. | reverse complement strand
TAACTTTTAGGGGTCACTTCAAACCTCCGGGCTGCTTTTTCTTTTAATTTTGCATTGTTTTCAGCCAGCATCGTTTATTCCGCCATTCTACTTCAACGGAAAGGCCAAATGCGTCACTTAGTATTTCATTTGTTAATACCTCTGTTTTTTTGCCGGCTGCCAGTAGTTGTCCGTCTTTTAAAATGGCAGCATGAGTGATGGCCGGGAAAATTTCTTCAATATGGTGTGTCACGTACAACAGGGAAGCCTTGCCTTTTATCGTTTGGTCCTCCAGCGCATTCAGCAGCTCCTCGCGCGCCCGAACATCAAGGCCCGAGCACGGCTCATCTAAAATCATTGCATCTGGTTCCGCCATAAAAGCCCGGGCAATCAACACGCGGCGCTGTTCTCCCTGGGATAAAAACCGGTAAGGTTTGTTTGCAAGGCGATCGATTCGGAAAACAGCTAAAAGCTCTTTTGCTTTTTGCCAATCTTGTTCAGTTGTTTGTTCGTAAATGCCAATAGAATTAAACCGGCCGCTCACAACAATTTCCTGCGCTGTTTCCATGTTTAGCGTTTCCAAAAAGCGATTGAGTGTATTGCCGACAAAGCCAAGTCGTTTTTTTATGTATTCCCAGTTGTATTTTCCGTATTGATGCCCAAACACGTGTATAATTCCGCTGGATGGAAACTCATAACCGCCCATCATATTTAACAAAGTGGATTTGCCTGATCCATTTAACCCTAAAATTGCCCAATGCTCTCCTTCACAAACTTTCCAATTTACGTTGTTAAGTATAACTCTGTCATTGCGGATGAAACGGACGTTCTCATATGAAATTAAAGTATTCAATTTACATCACTCCCCTGCTTTATTTTAACAAAAAAATAAAGTTGGAAAAAAGAAAAATTGCTTTTTACTTTTTTCAAAGATAAAACATTCAATTCGAAAATCATTTAAGCAAAATGTCATGTTCTCTTTTAAACAATTAAAAAAACAACTTTTCTCCATCGACTTTTTTGCCATAACCTTTAACTAATGAAATAGGGTGGTCTCATAAAGCATTTTTATCAATTTTTAAGATAAAAAAACGCATAACGGCGCGCTTTGGAACGTTTTCAAAAAAAACAGAAAAATATTGAAAAAATTTTCAAAAAACCATTGGTTTTTACCTGGAACAGTAGTAATATGGTACTTGAAAAAGGCAATATACAAATTCTTGGAATGTTTTTTAACATCGGTGCCTTTTTCTTTGTTAAACGCCTAACAGAATGGTAAACTGGTTCTGAAAGCGTTTTAGGTTTTATAGTACATATTTTTAACACGAACGTATAAAAGCGAGAAAGAAAATCAAATGGGCAACAGGTGGAGGTTTTCAGAATGAACATGCAGAAAAGCCAGGGAAACCCGTGGAAAGATTTTTCGGGCCCGAACCTTGGATATGTAATGGAAGTGTACGAACACTATCTGACCGATCCGGATACGATTGATCAGGAATTAAGACAGTTGTTTGATCAATGGGGTCCTCCAGAGTCGTTAACAGGAAACCAAGCGCAGCACACCGTGTCTGGCGGAAATCTTGATAAGCTGTTTAGAGCTGTGAAGCTGGCGGACAGCATTAGGATTTACGGTCATTTGGCAGCGGATATTAACCCGCTTGATGACAGTAAAAAAGATACGCGCCGTATTGATTTGGAAACATACGAATTAACAGAAGCAGACCTTCGTAACATTCCAGTTGAATACATTTGCCCAGGCGCCCCTGCCCATGTGCAAGATGGCTATGATGCTATTATGCATTTGAAAAAGGTATACACGGACAAAGTAGCATTTGAATTTGCTCAAGTTCATGACCTGGAGGAAAAACAATGGCTGCGTCAGCAAATCGAGTCTACCGATTATTATCCAACGTTTTCAGACAAAGATAAGAAAAAATTATTAAAGCGCTTAACTCAAGTGGAAGGCTTTGAAAAGTTTATCCATAAAACATTTGTTGGCCAAAAGCGTTTTTCTATTGAAGGACTTGACTCAATGGTTCCCCTTCTTGACGAGCTTGTTCATCACTCGGCTGTAAAAGGGTCGCAAACCATCAATATTGGAATGGCTCACCGCGGCCGCTTAAACGTTTTGGCACATATTCTTGGCAAGCCATATGAAATGATTTTTGCTGAGTTCGCGCATGCACCAAATAAAAAAATGCTGCCGCTTGGTTCAATGAAAATGAATTATTACGGCTGGACGGGCGACGTAAAATATCACCTTGGAGCTGACCGCAGCTATAAGGAAGAAGATACTCAAACTGCGCGCATCACACTTGCTAATAACCCGAGCCATCTTGAAGTTGTCAGCCCGATTGTGGCAGGCTATACACGTGCAGCTCAGGAAAACCGTCAGAAAAAAGGAAAGCCGGAGCTAGATGTTTCAAAAGCGATGTCTATTATTATACACGGCGATGCGGCTTTTCCTGGACAGGGCATCGTAGGCGAAACGTTTAACATGAGCCAAATTAACGGCTATAAAACAGGTGGTTCAATCCACATTATCGCAAACAACATGATTGGCTTTACAACAGAATCGTATGATTCCCGTTCTACCCGCTATGCTTCGGACGTGGCAAAAGGGTTTGAGGTTCCGGTTGTCCATGTAAATGCGGATGATCCAGAAGCGTGTGTGGCTGCCGCTTTTATGGCTGTAAACTACCGAAACCGTTTTGGAAAAGATTTTGTTATTGACTTAATCGGATATCGCCGTTTTGGCCACAACGAAATGGATGAACCGATGACGACGAACCCGACGATGTACAACATTATCCATAAACATAAAACGGTTCGTGAGCTGTATGCGGATAAATTAAAAGACCGCGGCGTAATCGACGAAAACTTTGCAGACGAACTGTACAAGGAAAATGAACAAAAGCTAAAAGAACTGTTTGAGACAGTACCGAAAAAAGATGATAACCCGGATATTGTGATGAATCCGCCTAAAGTTGTCGAGCAAGACCTTCCTTGCAACAAAACAGGTGTGAGTGAAGAAGATTTAAAAGTGATTAATCAAGAATTGCTGCAATGGCCAGAAGGGTTCCAGCCGTTTAAAAAGCTTGAGCGGATTTTAAAACGACGTGAACAGCTTTTTGAAGAAGATGGCCAAATCGATTGGGGACATGCTGAAACACTTGCATTTGCTTCAATCTTAAAAGAAGGCACACCAATCAGACTGACCGGTCAAGATTCACAGCGTGGCACATTTGCTCATAGAAACCTGGTTTTACACGATGAAAACACAGGAAAAGAATACAACCCGCTTCACGGTTTAAGTAATGTCGAAGCTTCCTTTGACGTTATTAACTCGCCTTTAACAGAAACAGCAGTAGTCGGCTTTGAATATGGCTATAACGTCTTTTCACCAGAAACGCTTGTTTTATGGGAAGCGCAGTTTGGCGATTTTGCCAACATGGCTCAAGTAATGTTTGACCAATTTGTTTCGTCCGGACGCGCAAAATGGGGTCAAAAGTCAGGTTTAGTCCTTCTTCTTCCGCATGGTTATGAAGGACAGGGACCAGAGCATTCAAGCGGTCGTATGGAGCGTTTTCTACAGTCTGCTGCAGAAAACAACTGGACAGTGGCTAACTTGTCTTCAACATCTCAATACTTTCATATTTTGCGGCGCCAGGCATCGAT
>JAPSKG010000231.1 GCA_031177795.1 Domibacillus sp. | reverse complement strand
TCAGTTACAATAGCAGAGCCGGCCGCTTTCGTTAACAAAGCTGTAAAGGGCTGCTGTAAATCCGTCGCAAAACCGGGATAAACAAGCGTTTTGATATCAACCGTTTTCAATGATTTTGCTTTTCCAACGAAAATGCGGTCTTCTCCAATCTCAATCGGCACATTCATTTCACGAAGTTTTGCTGTTAATGATTCCAGGTGAAGCGGAATCACATTATCAATAACAACACCTTCACCTGCTGCAGCAGCCATAATCATAAAAGTTCCTGCTTCAATACGGTCCGGAATAATTGTATGGCGGCAACCATGAAGCTGGTCAACTCCATCAATCCGGATAATATCCGTACCGGCTCCTTTAATTTTGGCTCCCATGTTTGACAGCAAAGTCGCCACGTCAATAATTTCCGGTTCTTTAGCAGCATTTTCAATAATCGTTTGCCCTTTTGCCCGGACAGCTGCCAGCATAATGTTAATAGTGGCTCCAACACTGACAACATCCAGATAAATACGCGCTCCACGAAGCTCGCTGGCACGCAAGTAAATGGCTCCCTGCTCATTTGTGATTTCCGCACCAAGCGCTTCAAAGCCCTTTATGTGCTGGTCAATTGGGCGGGGCCCTAAATGACAGCCGCCCGGCAGCCCGATAACCGCTTTGTTAAAACGGCCGAGCATGGCACCCATCAAGTAATAAGAAGCCCGCAGCTTTTTTACTTTTCCATTTGGAAGCGGCATCGCTGTCATATTCGATGGATCAATATTCATTTCACCATTTTCGAATGTGACCTCTCCGCCAATTTCTTCAAGGAGGCCTTTAAGCATGTGAATGTCCGAAATGTCTGGAAGTCCTTCAATTTTAATCGGTGATTCCGCTAAGATGGCGGCCGGAACAAGGGCGACAGCGCTGTTTTTCGCGCCATCTACCTTGATCGTCCCCTTTAGTGGATGACCACCTTCAATTTTTAATTTTTCCATCAGGGTGTACTCCCTTCTTTCTGCGTAAACGGAAAGCGGGAAAGCTTTCTTAATAATTGTAGTTTAACCCAGATAAACCGTCTCATGTACAATTTTTACTTTGCTTTTCGTTTTTCCCAGTCAGCAAGAAACCCTTCAATGCCTTTGTCCGTTAAAGGATGCTTAAACAGCTGCTCAAGAACTTTAAATGGTGTTGTTGCAATATGAGCGCCTTTTAACGCTGCCGCTGTAATATGTTGAGGGTGGCGGATAGACGCTGCGATAATTTCTGTTTCAATTCCATGAATAGCGAAAATATCTGCAATTGTTTCAATTAGTTCAAGTCCGTCCTGGCCAATGTCATCTAAACGGCCAAGGAATGGAGATACATATGACGCACCTGCACGCGCAGCCAGCAATGCCTGGTTTGCACTGAAAATAAGCGTTACATTTGTTTTAATCCCTTCTTTTGCAAGGATTGCCACCGCTTTTAAGCCTTCTGGCGTCATTGGAATTTTTACCGTGATGTTTGGAGCGATTTTTGCCAATTCACGACCTTCTTCAACCATGCCTTCTGCGTCAAGTGCAATAACTTCTGCACTTACTGAATCTGATACAAGATCTGTAATTTCGCGAAGACGCTCATGGAAAGGAATTGTTTCTTTTGCCACTAATGACGGGTTAGTTGTTACGCCGGAAAGAATTCCCCAGGAATGCGCTTCACGGATTTCATCAATGTTTGCTGTGTCGATAAAGAATTTCATTAAATATTCCCTCTTTTCAGTTCATTTTAAAGATTTTGTTTTTAACAAACCTGCTAAAGACTCAACAAAAAGCAGCAAATTCTGCAACTTGCCGCCACATATTTAGATCACAACAGTCCTTCGGCTTTTGCCATCCGGGCCATCGCAGCCACATGCCGGGCATTTATTTGCGTATTTTTACATTTTTTTCAAAACATAGATAAACAACAACCGCCCATTTGTTAAAAAAGGCGGTTATTGTCAAGTTTCATTATGAAATCAAAAGAACAACAAACTGCACACATTGTTCTTTATTGTCAGAAGCTTATTACGCTTTGCCTGCTGAACCAAATTCACGCATTTTGCCTTTAACTGTTTCTTTGATAGCATCGCGTGCTGGACCCAGGTATTTACGTGGATCGTATTCGTTTGGTTTTGCTGCAAGTGTTTCGCGCACTGCTTTTGCAGAAGCGATTTGGTTTTCAGTGTTTACATTGATTTTAGCTGTTCCAAAAGAAATCGCTTTTTGGATGTCTTTTGTTGGAATGCCAGTACCGCCGTGAAGAACAAGCGGAAGACCTGTAGCATTTCCGATTTCTTCCATTTCTTTGAAGCCCAAGTTTGGCTCGCCGCTGTAAGGTCCGTGAACAGAACCAAGCGCTGGCGCCAGGCAATCAATGTTTGTGCGTTTTACAAGCTCTTCACATTCTTTCGGATCTGCGTAAATAACGCCATCCGCGATTACATCGTCTTCTTGTCCGCCAACTGTTCCAAGTTCTGCTTCAACAGAAACACCTTTTGAATGCGCGTATTCAACAACTTGTGAAGTTGTTGCTACGTTTTCTTCAAATGGATGGTGAGAAGCGTCGATCATAACAGATGTGAAACCTGCGTCAATCGCTTTTTTACAGCTGTCAAAGCTTGAACCATGGTCAAGGTGGATTGCTACAGGAACTGTAGTGCCGTAGTCTTCCATTAATCCTTCAACCATTTTAACAACAGTTGTAAAGCCGCCCATGTAACGTGCAGCACCTTCAGATACACCAAGGATAACAGGAGACTTTTCTTCTTCAGCCGCCTGAAGGATTGCTTGTGTGAATTCAAGGTTATTCAAGTTAAATTGACCTACAGCGTATTTGTTTTCTTTCGCTGTTTGTAGCATTTCTTTCATTGATACTAATGGCATTTGTTGTTTCCTCCTCTAGGGAAATGTTTGCTTCATGAAAAAACCACAATAGTATCATATCAAATTCATCTTTTTATTACCAATAGAAATTACGTTATTCGATTAAAGGAATAAATGTTCTTTGACGGTTTTACGGATATCGTCAATATCAAACGGTTTTGGGACATGCATAATAGCTCCGATATTTTTTGCTTCTTGAATCATGTCCAGCTCGCCGTATGCGGTCATAATAATAGCGCGGGTATCAGGGTTATGCGCTTTCATTCTTTTTAAAATCTCAATTCCGTCCATTCCTGGAATTTTCATATCAAGCAGCACAAGATCCGGGTTATTTTCTTTTGCTAATTTTAACGCTTCAGGCCCGTTTGCTGCCTGTAATGTTTCATACCCTTCTTTTTTTAACACTTCATTTAATAAAATCCGTATGCCATATTGGTCATCGACAATCAGTATAGTTGCTGCCATGTTTATCCTCCTGTCCCAATGTCTTCCGTTCAATTTTTTTCTAGCTTTTTTATATAACATTCGACATTTTTAATCAAAATCCTTTTTTCAATTTTACACGTCCTCTATAATAAAGAAAAAGAAAGAAGTGATCCGGCTTGTCTAAAATGTTTTTAACCCAGCTAACCGGTTTATTAAAACGCGTTGGCGAAAAAGAAGAAGATGCAATTGAAGATGCAGGCCGTTTGTTAGCCCAAAGCCTTGTAAGTGAAGGAACTATATATATAAAAGGTTATGGCGAAATGGCTGTGATTGAAACAGAAGCGTTGCATGGGGCTGAAG
>JAPSKG010000230.1 GCA_031177795.1 Domibacillus sp. | reverse complement strand
CCATTCGGGAAAACGGCTTTTTATCAAGCCGTGAAGGACACTTTGCGCTTCGGGTTACCGATTATGCGCAAACACTTAACTGGTTAAAACAGCATCATGTACAAGTGCTTGAAAAGCCTCGAAGTATAAGCGGCTTAGATCAACTGTTTGTTGCTGATCCGGATGGAAACTTAATTGAACTGCATGTGGAACAAACGTAAAAGCCGAATTTTGGCTTTTTTTTCATTTGCATTATTTAAACACTTTTGCTTTCCTTACAAATTTTTATCTGCCATCCAACTGCATTTTTTGTTTAATTTTCCAAGTAAACCATAAACAACGAATAGCCCCGCCAGGAAAAGCACCGACATGTACCAGGCCATTTCTTCAATAACCTGGCCAAATGCTGTATAAACCATAGATGGCATCATGACGCCTAAAATAGAATACTGCATGTACTCCCGGTATGATTTTGTCATATCCATTAAATAAAGCGATATTAAATGAAAATGCACAAGCGGCATTATTCGAAGAATCATCACCTGGCTTACGGTCATTTTACGCTCGCCGGCAATTTTTCTTTTTGCATTCATCATACGCTGACGGACAAAAGGAAACAAATCCACTAATTTGTAAAAAGCGGCACTCATCAATGACAGCCCTACAATTGAATAAAAGCTGCCTTCCAAAAATCCAAATAAATACCCTCCGGCCATACAAAGTGCAGCAACCGGGAGCAGGAAAAACGGCCTCAGCAAATGAAGCAGAATAAACAAGAAAGGGCCAAGCCATCCTGCTTGTTTAATAAGCTGTTCGATTGCTTGTTCCAGCTCCGACATGGCCCTGCCTCCCCTCTATTTTTTAAAAACAAGGGAATGCTGCTTTTAATGCCCGCGTAAAACAAACGCCCGGGAAAGCGGTAAAGATGGCAGGCAAAGCTTTATTAGGAAAAGCCTTATTTAGAATTGTAAAATTCAGCTGGAATGGACGCAAAATGTCTTCGATGATAAAGCATCGGATCTTTTGTGCGATCAATCTGAATCTCATTTACTTCACCAATTAATATTGTATGATCTCCCGCTTCCACTGTTTTAAATGTACTGCATTCCAAAACAGCAAAAGCTCCTTCGATAACAGGAAGGCTACGTTTTGAAAAAGACCACTGGCATGTGCCGAATCGGTCGGTGCCTTTAGTTGCAAACGTTTTACACAGGCTTTGCTGGTCACCAGCCAGGATATGAACGGCAAATTTTCCGCCTTCGACAAAATCTTGAAGTGTGGATACCTTATGGTCAATCGACCAAAGAATTAATAGCGGTTCTAATGAAACAGATGCAAATGAATTTACAGTTAAGCCAATTGGTTCCCCATTTTTTGCTGATGCCGTCACCACGGTAACGCCGGTAGGATAATTTCCCATTGCTTCTTTAAACAATGCTTGATTGTTTTCACTTGCCATTGTGATCCCCCTTTTTCTGCAGCTATTTTAAACCATTGGTATTTTCTCTATCTTACCATATATGGAAGAAATCATATATTCATTCTTGTTATTCCGCTTTTGATGTTCGTGTAAATGTTTAAACAAACGATTGCTTCAAAAAAACGGGTGCATACATAAAAAAGTGCAGCTTGCCTAACTTGCAGCTGCACTTTTCTCTGTTATATAAAATGGGCACTTCTAATTTTTCCATGTGTTAGCTTGCCTTCATTCAACGTAAACAAGAAATTTTCTTATTTGCACATTTAAGCTTTCCTTTCTTATTTATGTAACTTGAAGCCAGCTCTTTTTTGGCAATAAAGCTGTTTAAGAAAAATGATGCAAAAGCAACGACACAAACAGCCCAATCGCAGCCAGCAAGCCTACAACAGGTCCTCCGCCTTCAAACGCTTCCGGCATCATTGTTGATCCAACCATCGCAATAATACCGCCGGCCGCAAAAGCTGCAATACCTGCCAGCAGCGCTTCCGATGCATGCCCAAGAAAAAAATAGCCCGCCCATGCACTAAAAGCTGAAACAGCAAAAACAGCTAACCACAAAAGAAAAATCTTTTTCCTTGTATAGCCGCTTTTTAACAATCCTGTTGTACTGGACAAGCCTTCCGGAACATTGCTAATAAAAATAGCAATAACCAGCAAAAAGCTAACACCGTTTTCTGTAAGCAAGCTGGCTCCCACCATGATTGATTCTGGAATGGCATCCATGGTTGTTCCAATAAAAATAGCCAGGCCCGCTTTTTGCGCAGAATTCTGTGAATGCGACCTTTTTCTTTTCGCCGCTCCTTTTGCTGATATTTTCAAATCCAAAATAGTAAACACTACCGCTCCAAGCAAAAAACCCGTACCTGTCGGCGGAATTCCTCCACTTTTCACAGATTCTCCAAGCAGCTCATAAGCAGCAGCCCCGGTTAAAACCCCGGTCCCAAAAGCCATCACGCAGCTGCTGACTCGCTTTTTAATTGGAAAAAGCATAGCTGCAATTGCTCCAACAAGCACAGCAGAACCTGAAATGCCGCCCCAAAAAAGCGCTGCCCACATTTTCTTCACCTCTTTGCAGCCCTTTTTCTTGTTTGATTAACATATGTTTTGTTAATCTCATTTGAATTTTGCACATCATTTACTAAAAATATAATGGTATTTAAAAGAAAGGCTGCTTTTTGATTGCATTAAAAAAAGCAGCTTGCCAGGCGCGGGCAAACCACTTTGTTTTTCAGCTGCAAAGCCTGCTTGTTATAATAAAAAATTCCACTTAACTTAATGGAGAAAATAAGACTTTTTCAAATGCCAATTTCAAATAGTTATCAAAAGCGGCGTCTTGTCCAAGCTTCCAGTACAAACTTTCCGGAAACTCAAGTTTATCAGCGTATATGTGGTCAATTAAATGGGGATCTTCTTCTGTTGCTGTATGGCCGGAAGAAACTTGAATAAAAGGTTGAGCATTATCAAAAATTAAATCAAAACGAAGAAAATAATTTTCCACTTTTACCGCAGCTGCATTTTCTGCTGCTTCAAACAAAACATCCAGCCCAACCGAACTAAATTTTTCCAACTCATTATCAAACTCTTCAAGTTTCCGATAAAAGTCTAAAAATAATTCCGTTAAAAAAAGTTCTTCTTTATACCTCTCATTTAATCCTTGAAAAAACCGTTTCTTAAACTCCATTTGATTCGCTCCTTTTTAAACTTTCATATTGTAAATTATAAATAACTTTTCCAAACATTCCTATCTTTTTGATTTGTCAGAATAAATTTTTTTCAAAAAAACAAAGCGCTTAGAACTTTAAGCGCTTTGTTTTACAATCCAATTTTTTCACTTATTTTTTTTCATAGAAAAAGAGAGCGCTTCTTCTTTTTCGGCTAAATGAGGCCTGGATAAATAAAGGTGCTCTGTTTGAAACGTGCCAATCGTTCGGTCTCCTGCTATATATCCTAGAAGATCGCCTACTATTTGTTTTCCTACCTCTTTTTCCGTAACGCAAAAACCGGGAAATTCCACAGAGCCATCAACGCCATGTGTCCGGATAATGCCAGCATGAAACAGATTGGTGTTTATCAGTGCTTTCAAAGCTTGTTTTGCTTTTTCAGCGTTTTTATATTTTGTTTCAAATGCCCCTATTTCAAGCTGGGAATGAATACGGCGCAGCCCAATGATTTCGTGTAAACAGCTTTTTTCTTTTTCCATTACATCAGCAGATGCCAAATGAACAAGA
>JAPSKG010000229.1 GCA_031177795.1 Domibacillus sp. | reverse complement strand
ATGCTTTAGCGATTCTGTTTTAAAAAGTTTGTTTCCGCCTTGAATCATGCGGAACTGCAAAGCCGAGCGCAGCTCTTCTTTAATATTTGGCAAAAGAGATAAATCGTCAAACGGATCGCCCAGCGCAATAGATACGGTAAAAGGCGTTGAGCGCTGGACCGCTGTTTTGAGTGCCAGGCATTCCGACTCTGTTTTTTCGCTGTCTGACTCTTTCACCAGCACCCAATAAGCGTACTGGCTGTTTTTCCAGAGCCAGTGTTTTTTTCCACCTTGCACTTCTTTAATGGTTTCTTTAATTTTCTTGTCCCAGGACTTCCATTCCTCAGAAGAAACGCTTTGCTTTTTAGATAAAATTTGATCAACCCCGAGGTAAAGCAAGCAGTAGGGCCCTTGCGGAAACTGGCGGACCCATTCAAGCAAAGATAAATCCATGCTTTCTTTTGACGTAACTTCACCCAGAAGCTGAAGCTGGCGTTCAAAAGTCAGTTTCTCCACTATTTCTTCAACTTCTTCTTGTTTTTTCCGCTCTGCCCTGCTTTTTACCACTTGTTCCTGAATCGCCAGCAGCTGCTGCTTGAATTTGTCTCTGTCAATCGGCTTTAAAATATAATCGGAAGCGCCTCTTCTTAAAGCTGTTTGAACATATGTAAAATCATCAAACCCGCTGATAATAACCGAAAAAAACTCATGTTTTTCTTTTTTAAGTTCTCTAATAAGCGTGAGTCCATCCATAAGAGGCATTTGAACATCTGTAAGCAGGACATCAATAGGGTTTTCAAGCTGTTGAATAGCTGTGTAAGCTTCCTGGCCGTCTGAATAAACACCTGCTATTTCCCAGTTCTCATAGCTTGATTTAATTAAACGCTCGATTCCCCTTCTGATTCTTGGCTCATCGTCGACAATGACCGCTCTAATTTTCTCCATTTTTTTTATTCATCTCCTCTCTTTGCATAAGTATCATGGCTTGATACGAATCTATTTTTGGAATGCGCATGGAAACTTTTGTGCCCATTCCTTCCTTGCTGGAAATGTTAAGCTTGTATTCTTCCCCGAAAATCATATTAATCCGTGCATTTACGTTGATGGCTCCAAACCCTGAATCTCGTCCAGTCATCGGATCTGACTCAAGTCTTTCTTTTAGCTTTGTTAGTTTTTCCTGATCAATTCCCGGGCCATCGTCTTCAACTGTGATTAAAATTTCGCCGCTTTCCTTGCTGTGGTTTTCTTCGGAAATATGAATGCACAGCGTTAAATCTTTTCTTTTTTCAAGGCCGTATTTAATCGAGTTTTCAACAATTGGCTGCAAAACAAACTTCGGCACGTAATAATCAAGCAGGTTGCTTTCTTTCTGAATTTTAAATTTCAGCCGGTCTTCAAAGCGGAATTGCTGGATTCGGAGGTAATCTTCAATATGCTGGACTTCATTTTGAATACTGACCAGGCTGTCTTTATTGCTCAATGAAAAACGCAGCATCCGACCGAGCAATGTGAGCATGGTAACCACTTCATCTGTTTCCTCATCTTCAACAGCCATACTGATCGTTTCCAGTGTGTTATACATAAAATGCGGATTAATTTGAGATTGAAGCGCGTAAAGCTCTGCTGTGCGCTGCCTTAGCTCAATATCGTATTTTTGCTGGATCAGCTCTCTTATTTCAGCAAGCATGGAACGAAAGCTTTTGGCCAGCAGCCCTACTTCATCATTTGTATGAATGGGAATATCAACAAGCAAATCTCCTTTTTCTACTTTTTTCATAATATCTCCCAATTTATGAAGCGGCCGTGTGACCTTCCAGGCAAAAAAGATGGAGATAAAAGTGGTGACAAGGGCAAAAACAATAAAAATGAAAATGGTGGCATTTCGAACTACATCAGTTTTTTCTGTTAAGTTTTTAATTGGCATACTGTGAACTAACACCCAGGGAAGTTCTTTTGATTCACTAAGGCTGACAAGAGATCTTGTGCCATTTTGATTTGCCCGGAAGCTTCCATTTAAAATTGGGTATTTGCTGATTTCTAAATCAATAGAGCCTATTTTTTCCTCGTCTGTGTGGTAAATAATGTTGCCTTCTTTTGTTGTGATCCACATGGCTGCGTTTTTTTCTTGCTGCATTTCTGCCAGAAATTCTTCAAAAAAAGATACGTCCACTGCAATATAAATAGTCCCTAAATTTTTTCTGTTGTCAAAATCGGTTATTTGCTTGACCAGCATAAAATAAGGCGGCGAGCCTTCAAAGGACAGGTTTATTTGATCTGGAAGAACAAGCTGCATATCGCCAAGAGAACTAAACGTATCGGTATAAGGGAGCGAGCCGTCTTTAAAGCCAAAATTTTTATAGGGGAGAGTCGTGCTTGCAAAAACACGGTTTTTTGATACAAGAAAAGCTCCCAAAATAGTAGTGGAGTTGTTTTGCAAGTAGGTTTTTGTTAAATAGCTTTTAATGATGTATTCGTTGCGCAGTTTTTGAGATTGCCTTTTTTCTGTGCTATCCCGCAAAACTGCCATAACATCGCCTGAATTATAAATAAGGTCCGGGTAATACTCCATTTTTTTTATTTCATTTTCAATTTTTTCATTTACTTGCTCTACCAGCCGGGGAACATATTCCCCCACCTCTTCTTCAATCGACTTCGTATATTGATAGTAAGCGATAAACCCTAAAAACCCCATGGGAACAATCGTCAGCAATGTATACGTAAAAATCAATTTGGTGGTTAGCGGAAAAGCGCTTATTTTTTTGTTGAATAGTTGTTTAAAAATCATATTGATCCACGTTTTCCTTTGTAAAATCAATTGGCTGGCCCATTATGACCGTATCTCCGTCATATTCTATATTTCCGATGTTGTTAATGTTTTGCCCGTGATAAGGCCATTCGCCATTCAATAAATTTTTTGCCAGTGTGACAGTTAAATAGCCCAGTTTTTGCGGACTCCATAATGTAATGCCTTGAACCGATCCTTCTTTTAAATATTCTCTCATCAAATTAGGAGTGGATGTGCCGACAACAGACACTTTTTCCGAGTTTACGCTGTCTTTTGTTGCCTGCGCCATCGCCGGGGGGTTAACCGTGGATACGCCAATCATTCCTTGAAGATTCGGATAATTTTCCAAAACCTTTTTGGTTGTGTTGTACGCTATGTGAATATCTTCATTCGTGTACTCAATTTTCACCAGCTTCATCCGCGGATAATACTTTTTCTGGTGAAGCTGCATCCATTCTATCCATTCATTTAAATTTGCTGCAGTCGGTGAACCAGTTAAAATCGCGTATTCGCCCTGCTCTTCCATTTCAGTGGCAAGCAAGTCCATAATGTGGCGGCCCATTATTTCAGAATCAACCATATTGACAAAAAACTCTCTTAATTCCGGATCTGTATCCGAGTCCCACGTTATGACTTTAATGTTTTTTTCACGGGCTTCCCAAAGCACACTCCCCAGCTGTATTGGATCGTTGGCGGAAACCGCGATCACATCAACCTGCTGTTCAATCAATTCCCTGATCACTTCTGCCTGCTTGATTGGATCCGGGGAAGAAGGGCCTTTAAAGATAATTTTCACATTTAAATCTTCCCCCGCTTCAAGCGCCCCTTCCTTCACTGCATTAAAATAAGGGATTTCTTCTATTTTAGGAACGAGTGCAATAGTATAGGGCTCCGGCTTTTCATTTTCACTAATGTCTGCTTGAGGGCGTTCGGGCTCTGTATCGC
>JAPSKG010000228.1 GCA_031177795.1 Domibacillus sp. | reverse complement strand
CAAAAGAAGGAGAAGAAGCAGAAGGGAAAGGCAGTTAATAAAAAGCGCCATACGAATAACCGGGGTTTTTCTGCACTATGAATTTTCAGCAAACAAAAAATTTTGTCATTACCTCCGAACTATGCTAAAGTATAAGGGTTACTATTTAAAAAAAGTCAATGAGGCTATTTCCAGGGGGTACCTATTGGCAATGTCAATTTTAAACAGCTTACCGCATGGTGTGAAAATTAGCATTACCCGGTCAATTACAACTGCTTTTGAGCAATATATGGCGAGAATTATGTGGGATGAAAAAACCTACAGTCCGCATGATTTTATAAAAGAGTGGCAGCACTACATTCAAAATAGCGCGTCCTGGTACAGTGATGTGCCTGCTGAAATAAAAACAGATCCGCGTTTTCATGAAGAACTTGCGCAAAAAATCAATCAAGTTGTTGAAAAAATTTTTTCTGAAAAGCCGACAGAAAAACAAATTGAAACAATTGATTCTCTCCAGGAAAAGCTTGGGACGGATTATGATTTTTCATGCAAAGCAGAAGCGCGCTTTTACATTGACTTTTTAAAAGATTCGTTAAAAAAAAAGTCGAACAGCTAAGCCCTGCTGACGAACAAGAACTTGCGCTGGCTTCTCTTTTATACGCTCAGATATACGAAAAGCAGCTACCGGAACAAGACTATACAAAGCAGGATATTCACTATATCATTCAAATGCTGCAGCAAACACTTCATACGGGTTATGACGGCCTGCAGTCAAACATGATACACTAAAAACGCTTTTCTTTTTAAAAGAAAGGCGTTTTTTAATTTTCTGGAACAGGAGGGCGGTTTCGAAGCATTTCTGTAAATGCTTCAAGAAGCTCGTCGCCTTCTAGTCTTTGTTTCAACAGCGTTTCAAGAAGTTGCTTTACGTATTCATTGCGCATTTGCTGCAGCTTCGCATCAAATAAAACACTTGTGCCTTGCTCTAGCTGCTGAAATGAGCGGACAGACACTGAAAACATAGCAGGATCGTTGTTTCGGTGAGTGATGGCAATGCGGGCAGTGAACTCTTTTTCGTTTTCAAATGGGCGCACCCGTATCTCAGCTTCCTTGTCTAAAAACAGTTCAAGGAGCCACGTTCGCTGTTCATTTTCCCAGTTAATCACTAACCCGTCTTGAATGGGAATTTCAACGAGCTGCTGTTCTTTTTGCAAAAAAATTTCAGCTACTTTAAATGTTTTCATATGAACAGCTCTCCCTTCATGAAAGCGATTTATAAAAAAAGTATATCATAAATGAATGAAAAGTCATTTTTTACCCAGCTAAAACAAAAAGCCGGCGAAAAAGCAAAGCGTTTTTTCCCAATTTCAAATGAAAATTGGGAAAAAGAGGTGTTAATCTCACATTGTGAGAAAGCACCTCTTTTTTTTATGATAAACCTATCCTCAATGGAAGGAGGGAAAACCACCTGATTAATCAAGTGACGCTGGTTGGCAGGCTAACAAAACACCCTGAATTAAAGCATACTGCTGATGGCACGCCGCTGCTGAACGCAACGATTGCGGTCAACCGAACTTACCGGAACGCGCAGGGCGAAATTGATACAGACTTTATTTACTGTGTTGCCTGGAACCGGCTGGCGGAAACCACTGCAAAACACTGTAATAAAGGTTCGCTGATCGCGCTGTTAGGAACGATTCAAACGCGCAACTACAAAGATAACGATGGCCAGACAATTTACGTAACAGAAGTGCTTGCCCATACCATACGTTTTTTAAGCAAAAAACAGTTTCAGCCAGAAACAGTGGAAACGGCTGAAGTTATTCAAACGGTGCCGCTTATATAAGCAGTGATTCACCAGCGAAAATTATAAACTGAAAACGAAAAAAAGCAGCCGGCCTGGTTAGCCGTCTGCCCAAATGGCCCCTTTTTTCCCCGCAATGGCGCCCGCCGCAAACCCTGTTAAATGTCCTCCATTTAACAGGGTTTTTTAATCAAGCTTAAACAGTTCAGTCAGCTCTTTATCATCCATATTGGCAATAAACGCGCCGCTCTGGATAATTTCGCTGCTTGCTGCTTGTTTTGATTCAATCATAGCATCAATTTTTTCTTCAATCGTTCCGGTTGTAATTAATTTATGCACGTGAACAAAACGGCTTTGGCCGATTCGGTAAGCCCGGTCCGTTGCTTGATTTTCAACTGCGGGATTCCACCAGCGGTCATAATGAATCACATGATTGGCAGCCGTTAAATTTAAGCCGGTTCCTCCCGCTTTTAAAGAAAGCAAAAAGAAAGGGAAATCACCGTTTTGAAACTGCTGGACAAGCTTGTCCCGCTCTTGCTTTGGTGTCGATCCATTTAAAAAAGGCACTTTAATGCCAAACTCCCGGGCAAGCTCATGTTGAATCATTTTGCCCATGCCAATATACTGGGTGAAAATTAAGCAAGCTTCTTGCTGTTCGTAAATGTTGGCAGAAAGATCCATTAGTTTTTCCATTTTTGCTGAACGGCTCCGGACATCTTGTGGCTCCTGTTCTTTTAAATAAAGAGCGGGATGGCTGCACAGCTGCTTTAATTCATTTAATAGCCGCAAAATAAAGCCGCGCCGCTCAAAAGCGGAAAGACGGCCAATTTGCTCCATTGTGTCCCGCACCGTTTGTTCATATAAAACTGCTTGCTCTGTTGATAGCTGGCAAAATTCTTTTTGCTCAACTTTATCGGGAAGGCCAAGTGCAGCTTCCGGGTCTGTTTTTGTCCGGCGCAGCAAAAACGGGCGAATTTTCGCTTGAAGGGCTGCAACCCGGGCCGGATCATGGTCTTTTTCAATAGGTGCCATATACGTTTTTTGAAACTGAGCCAGTGAACCGAGCCAGCCGCTGTTCGTAAAATCAAAAATGGTCCATAACTCGGACAAACGGTTTTCCATTGGCGTGCCGGTAAGTGCAATGGCATGGCGGCTGTTTAATTTCCGGACAGCGCGAGACTGTTTTGTGCCGGCATTTTTAATGTTTTGAGCTTCATCTAAAGCAGCGGTGCTCCATTCCACTTTTTCAAGCGTCTCGAAATCAGAATGAACAAGGCCGTAAGTTGTTAAAACAACGTCTACATGGGAAATGGCCTGCAAAAACGCTTCGCCGCGCGGGCGGTCTTTTCCATAGTAAAGCATCACAGATAAATCAGGTGCAAAGGTTGCGAGTTCCCGCTGCCAGTTGCCCAGTACCGAAGTCGGGCAAATAATAAGCGCCGGTGTTTCCGGCCGCTCTTTTTTTTCTACATGCAGCAAATAAGAAATAAGCTGTACGGTTTTTCCGAGCCCCATGTCATCCGCCAGGCAAGCGCCAAATCCGCATTCCCGCAAAAACAAAAGCCAGCTCATGCCGGTTTGCTGATAAGGGCGCAGTTCGCCGTGAAGAGCGGAAGGAGAAGGAACAAGCGGAATGTCCGACTGGCTTCGCAAGCGTTCAATCATTCCTTGCAAAGATCGGTTTAACCGGATGTGCACACGGGCTGCTTCATTTGGATCCGCAAATTCCTGATTCAGCACATCCACTATGGTTACGCCTTCCTGCTTTGCTTTTTCCATTAGCGCTTTGATTTTACTGATAACTTCCGGATCAAGGTGCACCCAGCGCCCGTTTGTTTTCACAAGCCGCTGTCCGCTTTCAGCCAGTTTTAAAAATTCTTCCTCTGTTAATTCTGACCCGCCGAGTGCCACATTAAAATCAAATTCTAAAATGGCGTTCATGCCG
>JAPSKG010000227.1 GCA_031177795.1 Domibacillus sp. | reverse complement strand
TTGCCGCTTTTTCGGAAAAGCAATAAGTCACCAACAATATAAGATAAAATCGTTAAAACGGCACTAATCAAAAGGGTATCGCTAAACTCTCCATCATAAATTCCACTTAGCACAATACCTAGAACAACAGTGATCATAACAAACTTCATTAAAAGAGCTTTAACATGATCCAAGTTGCATTCCTCCTTTGTCTATGTTGTATAAATCTAATACCCAAAATTAACACAGTAAACACCTTTTTTAGGCATAAATAGACAAATGTGAAAAATAAGGCTGAAAAAAGCCGGGAAAATAGCTAAGCTTACTTCCAATAAAAAACCGTTTCAAATCAATGATTTGAAACGGTTTTTTCTAATTAGCATAGCCGAAATGTTTTTAGAAAATTGGCTTGCGTTCTTTAATTACGCGTAATGTTTTTAATTCTTCATCTTCCGGACCTTGCACAGGCAGGCCAGCTGCTATGTTTTCTTTTACGTATCGCAAGTTTTCTTCAGTGATAATTTCTCCAGGGATGAAAATTGGAATTCCCGGCGGGTAAACCATCATAAACTCGGCTATAATGCGACCGGCTGATTCATCAATTGGAACTGTTTCCGCCTCAGCGTAAAACGCCTCACGAGGCGATAAAGCCAAAAGGGGAATGTCCGGCAGCATTACATGTGCATAGCGGGACTGTACAGTGCCTTTGCAAGCAGCCGACATTTCTGTAAGAGCTTGAACTAAAAGATCGCAGTTTTCTTCTGTATCTCCAGGTGTAATAATACATAAAATGTTGTACAGGTCACTAAGCTCTACTTCAATGTTGTAATGGTCGCGAAGCCATTTTTCAGCATCATGGCCGGTAATTCCTAAATTTTTAATAGAAATAATTAATTTAGTCGGGTCAAAATCGTAAGTGGCTTTTGAACCAAGAATTTCAGAACCTACACAATACAAGTGGTCAATTTCGTTGATTTTTTTGCGTGTTGTTTCAGCAAGCTTAATTGCCCGGTCAATAATTTTATGGCCATTTACTGCGAGCTGCCTGCGTGCTGTGTCAAGTGAGGCAAGCAAGATATAAGATGTAGACGTGGTTGTCAGCATGCTTAAAATGGATTGTACGCGGTTTACAGAAATAAGACCTTCACGTACATTTAATATAGAACTTTGTGTTAAGGAGCTTCCCAATTTGTGAACGCTTGTTGCGGCAATATCTGCTCCTGCCTGCATTGCGGAAATCGGAAGGTCCTCATGAAAATGAATATGGACTCCATGTGCTTCGTCTACAAGAACGGGCACATCAAAGGAATGGGCGATTTCTACAATTTTCTTTAAATCACCGGCTATCCCAAAATAAGTAGGATTAATGACTAAAACACCTTTGGCGTCGGGATGCTCACTGAGCGCCCGCTTAACTGAGTCTGTTGTAATCCCATGAGAGATCCCAAGATCTTTATCAATTTCAGGGTGAATAAAAATCGGCACAGCACCTGAAAAAACAATAGCGGTCATAATGGATTTGTGCACGTTCCGTGGAACAATAATTTTTTCTCCTGGACCGCAAACAGCCATAATCATTGTCATGATTGCGCCGCTTGTTCCTTGAACGGAGAAAAATGTATGGTCAGCGCCAAATGCTTCTGCAGCAAGCTGCTGGGCTTCCTTAATAATCCCATGCGGCTGATGCAGGTCATCCAGCGGTGCAATGTTAATTAAGTCAATCGACAATGCATTTTCACCAATAAATTCTTTAAATACAGGATCCATCCCGTTTCCTTTTTTATGGCCCGGTATGTGAAATTGAACAGGGTTCTTCTTTGCGTGGCGAAGGAGCCCATCAAATAATGGAGTTTCATGTTGTGACAACGCCATTCCCACCTCTCTTCTTATATTGCGTTAAAACAAATGAATTATAGCATTTTGGGTTTTCCTTGCATAGAAAATTCTCTTGAAAAACAAGGAGTTAGAGCAGAAAAATCGAATAAAATTAAAGAGGTGAAGTTTATGGAATATTCATACCCATTTTCTACAGACTGGTCTACCCAGGAAGTAATAGATGTTGTGGCGTTTTTTGAAGGGGTAGAGAATGCTTATGAAAAAGGCATAGAAAAAGAAGAATTTATGAAACGCTACCGGCGCTTTAAAGAAATCGTGCCGGGAAAAGCAGACGAAAAACGAATTTGCAATGAATTCGAAGAAGTAAGCGGCTATTCAGCATACAGGGTCGTACAAAAAGGAAAACAGACGCCCGAGCAAGCAAAAATCCGTATGTAAAAAAGCCTGTCCCGCCAAAAGGCGGGACAGGCTTTTTTCATTCATAAGATAATTTATAAACCGGCAATAAGGTTTCAAATGTTTCTTTAATAAGAGCATATAGAGCTTTTCCATCTTGCAGCACTGGATCATTAGCTTTTATATGGCGCCCAATTAAAAACTCGGCTTTTTTCACGTCGCGGAATCGAACAAGCGAAGTTTCTAAATCGATGTCACGCATGGACAGGGCTTTTTTTTGCATATGATCAAGAGAAATAACAAAATCGGCCGGGATCCTTTCTTCAAGTATTTCAATCCTTTTCAAGAAAGTTTTAGCAATTTCCGCTTTGCGAGGCAATTCATAAATAAATGCCAGCCAAATAAACAGGTGATCATCAAACAGGCCTACTTGAAAATGAGGATGCTGTTTGTAACCACGCTTGTTATTTGCAATCGCCAGCCATGTATCGTTTGGAGGATTGACTTTTCGCCGGGCATGTTTTGCAATATGCAAAAACATTTCTTCTCCTAACTGTGCCGATAAATCATCAGCTAGTATTTCACCAAGTTCTTTAAACTTGGGCTGAATTCGCAGTTGAATGGCGTTCATTCGCTTTTCTAATCCATCAAGAGAAAAGGTGTTAAAATCTTCTTTAGTAAAACCCGTAAATAACATGAGTATAATTCCTTTCTTGCGAATTATTTCTTTTTTATAATTATTATTATAACATATTGAATGAAGATGGAAAAACTTGATAACTTCTTTTTTTTCAGGTAATGTGGAAGAAAAATGAACCGTAAGTGGAACGGGGGTTAAAAGATGACGAATTGGTTAGAAGTAGATGAAACGGTAAAGCGTTGGATTCAAGAGGCCGGCACTAATATTCGAAAATCGTTTACGCACTCGCTCAGTATACAAACAAAGTCGAATCCAAATGATTTGGTTACAAATGTTGATCAAGAAACAGAGCGTTTTTTTATTGACCACATACGGAACCAGTATCCAGACCATCAAATTCTGGGGGAAGAGGGGCAGGGCGATAACGTTCAAACTCTTGACGGTGTTGTTTGGATTATCGATCCGATTGATGGCACAATGAATTTTGTACATCAGCAGCGGAATTTTGCGATTTCCATCGGCATTTATGAAAACGGAGTTGGGCAGCTTGGCTACATATACGATATTGTTCATGATGAGTTGTATCACGCGCGAAAAGGACAGGGTGCCTGGATGAATGACGTGTCCCTTGAGCAGTTAGAACCTGTGGCCATAGAAGAAGCAATAATCGGAATTAGCGCTACTTGGCTGATCAATAATCGCCACTTTGATCAGTCACAGCTTATCCAGCTTGCAAAAGACGTCAGAGGGACCCGTTCCTACGGATCAGCAGCACTGGAACTTGCTTATGTAGCTTCAGGACGGTTAAGTGCCTATATTACCATGCGTAATGCGCCTTGGGATTTTGCAGGCGGAAAAATGATCGTAGAGGAAGCGGGAGGCAAGGTCAGTTTGCTTAACGGTGAAAATTTAAATATACTAGA
>JAPSKG010000226.1 GCA_031177795.1 Domibacillus sp. | reverse complement strand
CCGGCCTTTTTATTAGTTAATTTCTAATAAAAAGCCGGGTGTTTTTTATTTATGTGAACGGCCGAAAAGATTATTTGCTGTTTTCGAACGCGTCTTTAATTTCTTTTAATAAAATTTCAGCGCCTTCATGGCTCAAGATCAATTTGCCGCCTGCAAGTTTAATGTTATCATCTGACACTTCGCCTGTTACCTGGCAAGTCATGCTTGGCTTATATTTTTTAAGGATGATTTTGTCGTCATCCACATAAATTTCAAGTGCGTCTTTTTCAGCAATTCCTAATGTGCGGCGTAATTCAATTGGAATAACAACCCGTCCTAGCTCGTCAACTTTACGTACAATACCTGTTGATTTCATGAAAATAACCCCTCTCAGTACCTGTATAATTTATTTTATATGATTTTGTATAAATGATTCGTCATGATTCGACATTTTTCTTGCCCTGTGTCGTAATTGTACCAAGACCTGCCATAAACGTCAACAATAAAATGTAATTCTTCAATTAACTGTAAAGTGACAAAACGTTGATATAACAGGCTTTTCGGGTCACGAACCAATATTTACTAATCGATTTTCTAAATAATTGTCGAATTAAGTCGAAAAAAACAGGGCGATTCATAAAGGAATTTGTATAAAAAAAAGCGTTGATATTTACATTTATTCATATATGGGAGACAATAAAAGAAGCGACCAAAAAAGCTTCCGGAAAAAAACGGAAGCTTTTTTAACTCACAACTTGTGAGCTTAATGTAAAAGAAGGCAATGAGGAGGACAATTCATTGAGCGATCATAAAAAATCGTTTTATTTAACGACACCCATTTATTATCCAAGCGGAAACTTGCACATTGGCCATGCTTACACAACGGTAGCAGGTGATGCGATGGCCCGCTACAAGCGCTTGCGTGGATTTGATGTAATGTATTTGACTGGCACGGATGAACATGGCCAAAAAATACAGGAAAAAGCCAATGAAAAAAACATAACGCCGCAAGAGTATGTAGATGAAATTGTTTCTGGAATTCAAAATTTATGGAATAAAATGGATATATCTAACGATGATTTTATCCGGACAACAGAAAAACGGCACAAAGATGTAGTTGAAAAAATCTTTAAACAACTGTTACATCAAGGAGATATTTATCTCGGAGAATATGAAGGCTGGTATTCAGTCCCGGATGAAACATTTTATACGGAAACACAACTGGTCGATAAAGAAATGAATGAAAAAGGCGAAGTAATTGGCGGGAAAAGCCCGGACAGCGGCCACCCAGTTGAAAAAGTGCGAGAAGAATCTTATTTTTTCCGGATGAGCAAATACGCAGACCGGCTTTTGCAATATTATGAAGAAAATCCAACATTCATTCAGCCGGAATCACGGAAAAATGAAATGATAAATAACTTTATCAAACCGGGTCTTGAAGATCTTGCCGTATCCCGCACCACATTTGATTGGGGTGTGAAAGTTCCGGGAAATCCTAAACACGTTGTTTACGTATGGATTGACGCTTTATCCAATTATATTACAGCACTCGGCTACGGCACAGATAATGAAGAAAAGTTTAAACGGTATTGGCCGGCAGACGTTCACCTTGTTGGAAAAGAAATTGTCCGCTTTCACACGATTTACTGGCCAATTATGCTGATGGCACTTGATCTGCCTCTGCCTAAAAAAGTTTTTGCGCATGGCTGGCTTTTAATGAAAGACGGAAAAATGTCAAAATCAAAAGGAAACGTAGTAGATCCGGTCACTTTAATTGACCGTTACGGATTAGATGCACTTCGCTATTACTTGCTGCGGGAAGTGCCATTTGGATCTGATGGTGTATTTACGCCAGAAGGATTTGTTGAACGTATTAACTACGACCTTGCTAACGACCTTGGCAATTTGTTAAACAGAACTGTTGCCATGATTAACAAATATTTTGATGGAATCATTCCTTCATACAACGGTTCAGAAGGCCCATTTGAAAAAGCTCTTGTAGAAATGAACGAAAAAACAACACGTGATTATGAAGAAGCTATGGAAAACATGGAGTTTTCAGTTGCACTTGCATCTATTTGGCAGCTTGTCAGCCGGGCAAATAAATACATTGATGAAACACAGCCGTGGGTATTGGCAAAAGAAGAAAACAAAGAAGTGCTCGGAACAGTCATGTACCATCTTGCAGAATCACTGCGCCGTACGGCTGTTTTGTTAAAGCCGTTTTTAACAATAACGCCAAACAAGGTTTTTGAACAGCTTCAATTAGTGGATGCAAACCTCCAAAACTGGGAAAGCTTAAATAAATTTGGGCAAATTCCAGAAGGAGTAAAAGTGGTGAAAAAAGGAGAACCGATTTTTCCGCGTCTTGATGTAGAAGAAGAAGTTCAATTTATTAAAGAAAAAATGCAAGGACCAGCGCCAGCAGTGGAAGAAAAGCCGGCAGAAGATTATGCACCTATTGCAGAAGAAATCAGCATTGATGATTTTATGAAAGTGGATCTTCGTGCAGCTACTGTTATGGAAGCTTCTCCTGTGAAAAAAGCAGATAAGCTGCTGAAACTGCAGTTAGACCTTGGATTTGAAAAGCGCCAGGTTGTTTCTGGAATTGCCCAATATTACAAGCCGGAAGAACTGGTTGGCCGAAAAGTTGTAGTTGTAGCCAACTTAAAACCAGTTAAACTTCGTGGTGAGCTTTCACAAGGAATGATTTTAGCCGGCTCAAAAGATGGCATCCTAACATTAGCTGAAGTGCCGGAAAATTTGCCGAACGGAGCAAAAATCAAATAATTGTTTCACGTGAAACAAAAGACAGGTGATAGCATGCTGTTTGATACACACGTTCATTTAAATGCAGATCAATTCCAGGAAGATTTGGAAGAAGTAATAGACCGCGCAAAAAAAGCCGGTGTAAGCCGCATGGTGGTTGTTGGATTTGACCGTTTAACAATCACACGGGCAGTAAGTCTTATTGAAAAGTATGAATGGCTTTATGCCGCTGTTGGCTGGCATCCCGTTGACGCTGTTGATATGACGGATGAAGATCTTAATTGGATTGAAGAGCTGGCAGGCCACCCAAAAGTAGTGGCAATTGGCGAAATGGGTCTTGACTACCATTGGGATAAGTCGCCGAAACACATTCAAAAAGATGTGTTTCGGCGTCAAATTCGCCTGGCAAAAAAAGTGAAGCTTCCGATTGTTATTCATAACCGGGATGCTACGCAAGATATCATTGATATTTTAAAAGAAGAAAAAGCAGAGGAAATTGGCGGAATCATGCATTGTTTTAGCGGCAGTGCCGAAACAGCGCTTGAATGTGTGAAAATGAATTTTTATATTTCGCTGGGTGGACCTGTTACATTTAAAAATGCAAAAAAACCAAAAGAAGTGGCAAAAGAAGTGCCGCTCGACAAGCTGTTAATAGAAACAGATTGTCCATACCTTGCCCCTCACCCATATCGGGGCAAGCGTAATGAGCCTTCTTATGTTAAACGGGTAGCAGAGGAAATTGCGGAGCTAAAAAACCTTTCATATGAAGAGGTAGCATCAATCACAATGGAAAATGCAAAAAAAGTGTTTCAAATTGATTAAGCAGGGGGCTCATGCAGCCTCCGCTTTTTCGTTCGGAGGAAAAATGAAAATAAAAGAAATTATTGTTGTGGAAGGAAAAGATGATACAGTTAGAGTGAAACTGGCTGTAGACGCAGATACAATTGAAACAAGAGGATCAGCTATAGACGAAAGTGTAATTGAGCAAATTAAACATGCACAGGAAACTCGCGGCGTGATTATTTTGACAGACCCGGACTATCCCGGCCA
>JAPSKG010000225.1 GCA_031177795.1 Domibacillus sp. | reverse complement strand
ATGATCCTGCATTTTTGGAAGCGTTAAAAAAAGCAGAAGGCTTGATTGGTTCAGGGATGAAAATTGATGAAGCACTTTTAGAAAAAGCACCCAACCTAAAAATGATTGCCAATAAATCGGTGGGCTATGACAATCTGGACATTGATTTGTTAAAAAGAAAAAGCATTAAAGCATCGAACACACCGGGTGTGCTTGACGAAACAGTAGCAGATACGGTCATGGCATTAATGCTTTCAGCAGCGCGCCGGGTAACAGAACTGGACCAGTTTGTGAAAACAGGCGAGTGGGAAAAAAAGGGCTTTACGCAAGATCAATTTGGAATAGACGTTCATCATAAAAAACTTGGAATTATTGGAATGGGCGGCATTGGTTCGGCTATTGCCCGGCGAGCGCATTTCGGCTTTAATATGGAAATTTTGTATCATAACCGCTCCCGTAAAAAGCAGATGGAACGTACATATAATGCTTTATACTGTTCAATGGAAGAACTGCTTTCTCAATCAGACTTTGTTTGTGTTATGACACCATTAACACCCCAAACAAAATGCTTGATTGGTCATGAAGAGTTTAAAAAAATGAAAAAAACGGCTGTTTTTATTAATGCATCCCGCGGTGCAGTTGTAGATGAAACCGCTTTAATTCATGCTTTGCAATCAGGCGGCATTTCAGCAGCGGGACTGGATGTATTTGAAAAAGAACCGGTTAGTTTTGACAATCCCCTGTTAAAAATGAGCAATGTAGTAACACTTCCGCATATCGGTTCAGCAACCGAAGAAACGCGAAAAAAAATGGCGATGCTCGCAGCAGAAAATGTTGTAGCCGGTGTAACGGGAAATGCATTAAAAACACCGATTTATTAAAAAGCATGCCCATAAAAGCAAAGGTTACACAATAGTTATCATTGATTTTCGCATTTTGCCCGCAGGGAATTATGAGCAATTCAGGCTTTATCTCCATCACATATTGTTTGCTGTACCGACCATAATAAACATGTGCAAAAGCACAACAATATCTTTATTGGAGGGATACGATGGGGATCTTAAACGGCAATCCAAAAGAAGAGCCGCTGCATTACGGTGAAATTTCGGCAATCTGGGCAGCTTCGCTAGCAGCAAAAAGCCTGGCGGCCGGATACAGCACTTTGTTGAATCATGCAGGCGATGAAGACCTTAAAAAAGTAATTCAAGAAGGGATCACTCTGTCACAGGCTGAAGCACTGGCTTGCGATGAGATGCTGAGAGAATATGGAATTGCAGTCCCTCCTGCAGTACCGGAAAAACCCGAAGCCCGTCTTGAAGACATTCCAGACGGCGCCCGTTTTCAAGACGTGGAAATTGCCGCAACCCTTTCGAGAGATATTGGGGTCGGTTTAATGGCTCACAGCCAGGCAATGGCTCAATGTATTCGGGAAGACGTGGCGGCAATGTTTGCAACTGCTCATGCAGCTAAAGTAACATTTGGAGCAACTGTCTTAAGGCTAAACAAAGAAAAAGCATGGATTGTTGTACCGCCATTGCGCCGGGAACGAGAACTGACACGCGCGTAAATATTCAAATTAAAATATAGCTTTTTAAAAAAACAGCTTTATCCAAATGCAAGCTTCGGTTTTTAACCGGAGCTTTTTTTGGCTGGAAAAAAGCAGCGTTTTTTAAATAAGCATAGTTTATTCAATACTATAGAGGCTAAACGGATTATTGACGCTTATTCAACCTGTCCTTTAAGATGGATAAGATAAACAAGGAGGAGAACAAATGGGGGAGGCATCCATTTTACGAAAAATAGAAAGGCAGTTAAAAGAACTAAGTGCTGCTGAGCAAAAGGTAGCTGGTTTTGTTTTGAAAAATGCACATCTTGTTCCAAACATGACAACAGGAGAACTAGCTCAAAAAGCATCCGTTAGTGAAGCTACAATCATCCGTTTTTGCAAAACAGTCGGGATTGGAAGCTACAAGTCGTTTAAACTCGCGCTGGCAAAAGAACTGACAAACACTTCTATGGATATAAACGATATTTCATTGCTTCAGTCAAAAGACACACCTTTTGACTTATTCAACAAAGTGACGCACGTGAACATGGGGGCACTAGAAGCTGCAGTTTCGGCGCTTGATAAACGAGAGTTAAATAAAGCAATTGAAGCACTTCTGAAAGCGGATACTATTTTATTTTACGGAGTAGGCGGATCGGCTGCCGCGGCTGTTGACGGGCATTATAAATTTTCAAAACTGGGCCTCCGTGCCATGATGTCGCTGGATTTTCACTTTATGCTGGCGATTGAAGCCCATTTAAAAAAAGGAGATGTCTTTATAGCAATTAGCACTTCTGGAAAAACAAAAGATGTGCTTGAACTGGCGCGTTTTGCCAAAAAAAGAGGCGCTACGGTTATTGCTATTACAAACCTTGGAAAATCACCGCTGCATAAAGAAGCGGATATTACGCTGGGCACGCCTATGGTAGAACATGAAAATCGCATTGGCAGCATTGCTTCCAAAATGACACAAATGAATTTAATTGACGCACTTTATGTAGCCACTTTTCATCGAATGGGTTTGTCTGTTGTTAACCAATATGCAGAAGCGCGTGAACTAGCCGACCGGCTAAGAAGATAAAACAATGGGCTTTCTTTTATGGATGAAATTTAATTTCGCGTATGTACATAAATAAATTGTATTTTTCTTTCATGGACGTATAATTAAAGTAACGTTCCTATGAAAGAAGTGGACAAAATGCCAGGTACACACAACTTACAAACAGAAGCTAGAAACGATGCGACAATGCATCTTGATAATATGTCTGTTACGGAGCTTTTAACTGTAATGAATGCAGAAGATGCCAAAGTAGCAGGAGCAATAAAAAAAGAGTTGCCATCCATTAGAAAAGTCGTGATTGCAGCTATTCTTGCATTTCAAAAAAAAGGGCGCCTCATTTATATAGGAGCAGGCACAAGCGGCCGCCTTGGCGTTTTGGATGCGGTAGAATGTGTTCCGACATTTGGCACGCCTCCCTGGATGGTGCAGGGTGTGATGGCTGGAGGGCGAAAAGCTTTTTACACAGCAGTTGAGGGAGCAGAAGACAACGAGCTGATGGCAACAGCAGATCTTAATCAGCTGGGCGTTGGCCCGCGTGATATCATTATTGGAATTTCAGCAAGCGGGAGAACACCTTACGTAACAAGCGGATTAAAATATGCGAAAAGAAAAGGAGCAATGACTGCTAGTATTTCTTGTAATAAAAAAGCGGCCATTAGCCAGTACGCCGATTTTCCTATTGAAGTAGATGCCGGTCCGGAAGTTTTAACGGGATCCACGCGCTTAAAAGCAGGTACAGCTCAAAAACTGGTGTTAAACATGATTTCAACTGCTGCCATGGTGGGCATAGGCAAAGTGTTTAACAACTTGATGATCGATGTACAAGCTACAAATGAAAAACTGGTGGAGCGGTCAAAAAGAATCATTGCTGAAGCAGCGGAGATCGATTTGGCACAAGCGGAACTTTATTATAAAAAAGCAAATGGGCAGGTGAAAAAAGCAATCGTTATGGCTTTGCTTCAGTGTGACTTGATGACTGCCGAAAAAAAACTGGCGCAAGCAAACGGCATTGTGAAAAGCGCAATACAATAAGGTGGAGTGGAGCAGCATGAAAAAAGAGGAGCAGATGGCGGCCAGCATTTTAAAGCATGCCGGCGGAAAAGAAAACATCCTCCGCATCACACATTGCATGACCAGGCTTCGGCTTGATTTGCTTGATTGGGACAAAGCGGACATACACAAAATAAAACAAGTGCCGGGTGTCATGGGCATTCTTAAAGAAGA
>JAPSKG010000224.1 GCA_031177795.1 Domibacillus sp. | reverse complement strand
GGCCTGTAAAAATTCTGTCTTTTCACTTTTTTGAATTTTCACGCATCAAACATAACGGCTGCAGCGGTCACCCTGTTAAACGTGAAAGTTGCCTGTTTTGCATTTTTCAGACTGCCGCTGCGTCGAGTTTTTTATCCAGCTTTTCCACTCATTAAAAAACCCCATTTAAAAAAGATATGTTTCTTCTTTTTTCTTCCTTTCCCTTTGCATTAAGGGTTTCTCTTTTATTTATCTATAAAGCGCTTTCTTTAAAAAATGAAATTAAAAGAAGCCTTGTCGCAATCCTTTGTTTTTAGTTTTGCAACTAACCTATTTCGTTCAAAGTATAACCAGCAGATTTTAAACCCAGGCATTCTTTTCATCTGGACCAGTAGAAGTAAGGCGTGATAAAATTTGAATAAACGTTACTAAAGGATTATTTGCCCATGAAGAACTGCTTTCCCTTTTCATTACATGCCGTTTTTTTCACTAGAGCATTTCCCGATGCTCCAACTGAACTTCAGAAATTTAAATGCCATCATTCTTTCGTGCTTTTTGAGCGCTTAAAACTTGTTTGCTTTATGGTTGTTTGTACATATCCTCTTTATTTTGCTGTGGATGTTTTTTTTCTTCGCACTCGGCAGGAAATTACTAATCTAGCTATTCTTTCGTTTCTTCATTTTTTGTCTTTTTTTATGTCTGCTGCTTTTTTGCTTTTTTATAGAAAAGGGAATATCAACTTTTTTCATTCAAAGCTCCGTATTTCTTTTATTTATTTTTACATGTGCTTTTATTTAATAGTTGGGGCAACAAGTTCTTTAAACAGCCAGTTTTTAACCAATAACATTTATGCTTATTTGATTATTTTAACGGCAACGGCTGTTGTTTTTCCTGTCCATCCCCAAAAAACAGCAGTAATTTTAGCAAGCATTCATTTTTGTTTTCTTGCCGGATTATTTGTTATTGAAGGATGGAAATTTACCGCTTTTATCGACACAATTAATTCTACAGGAGCAGCCGTTATTGCTTTTGTATTATCATTCACTTTTTATCAGCATAAACAAAAGGACTTTTCTAACCAAAAGCAAATGCAGGAAAACGAAGAAATGTTTCGGCGTTTGTTTGATTTAAACCCTTATCCACTCGTTTTAGCCCGACTGGCTGACAATCAAGTTTTGCTTTTGAATAAACAAGCTGTCCATTACTACGGAGAAGAAAAACTTATGGAACAAGGAACATCTTTTTTCTTTAAAAATCCAGATGAGCAGCAATATATTATGAAAGCCCTTCAGCAAAAGCAGAGTTTTCAAAACTATGTAACAACCGAGCTTGCATTCAAACAAAAAACAGGCTGGGCCATGATTAATTTTGAGCTTGTGGATTATTTTGAGGAAGCATGCCTTCTGATTGGCTTGATGGATATTACGGAGTTTAAAAAAGAAGAAGAAAAGCTTTTTCACCATGCTTTTATTGACGAGTTAACTGGAACAATGAACAGAAGAAAAGGATTAGCTTTGTTAAAAGAGTTTATTAGCAGTGCTTCGCCTATTCAATCCTTCACACTTTGCTATATTGATTTAAACAATTTAAAGTTGGTAAACGACCAGTATGGCCATAATGCAGGAGACCAGTTTATCATTACTGTTTGCCGCATGATTGAGCAGCACTTGGGCTCTGGCGATTTATTGTTTAGAATGGGCGGCGATGAATTTATTATTATTTTTCCAGAGCAGCCCCCTGAAAAAGCAAGCCAAAAGTGGGACAAAATTCAACAGCAGTTTGACCAGAAAAACCAATCTTGCGCTTTTCCTTTTATTCTTTCTGCCAGCCATGGTTTCTTCTATTATCATACTGCCAGGCAGCTTTCTCTTGAAGAAATGCTTGCTGCAGCAGACAAGGAAATGTACAAAGAAAAAATGGCTTATAAAAAAAGAGCCGTGTCAATTAAATAAACTTTTCTCATAAAATATAAAAAAAGACTTGCGAAATTCGCAAGTCTTTTTTTGCTCCATATAAATATGGAGACGGCGGGAGTCGAACCCGCGTCCAAAGATAACGGCACCTGAGCGTCTACGGGCGTAGCTATGCTATTTGAATCTCGCCAATCCGCCTGCCGCATAGCAGGCCGTTGGATCAGCCAGTCTGATTAATCTCTTCCTTCATCCCCAGACGGAGGAATCCGGCGTAGTCCGCTTAGTTTGAGCCCCTTACCCGACTGCACGGACAACAGCGGGAGGAGCACAGGCTAACCTAAATTAGGCAGCTTGTAGTTGAGTGTTTTGGTTGCCAGTTATTATAGGCAATTGCGTTTTGGCAGAGCCGACCCTCTGGCCCGCAGCCCAGGCTCGAACTATCCCTGTCGAATCCGTAACGTCCCCGGATTAGAAAGTTCAAAGCATGTTCTGCTTTTGTGACGTAATTCATTTTAACACATGCAAGACTTTGAATCAACCTTTTTGTCTATCACGAAATGCTCGCTCAATATCACGTTTTGCTTCTTTTTGCTTTAAATCTTCACGTTTATCGTATTTCTTTTTCCCTTTGGCCAGCCCAATCAGCAGTTTGGCATATCCATCTTTTAAATAAATTTTTAATGGAACAATTGAATACCCTGCTTCTTTTGTTTCACCGATGAGTGTATTAATTTGTTTGCGGTGAAGCAGCAGTTTGCGCGTGCGCAGTGGATCATGATTGTGAATATTTCCTTGCTCATATGGACTGATGTGCATGTTGTGAACGAATAATTCGCCATTCCGAATGCGGGCAAATGAATCTTTTAAATTCACTCGCCCTGCACGGATTGCTTTTATTTCTGTTCCTAACAACACCATACCAGCTTCATACGTTTCTTCAATAAAGTAATCGTGGCGCGCTTTTTTGTTTTGCGCCAGCACTTTTCCTTCTCCTTTTGGCATTGGTGCGTCCTCACTTTCTTACTTGCGTTTCTTTTTCTTCGCAACTCCTTCAAAAAACTTGCCTTTTTTCTTTTTCTTTGACGACTGGCTTGACCATTCGCCGCTTCCTTCTTTTTTGTTAATTTGCGCTTTTTTTCCACGCCCGCGCGGTTTTTTCTGAGCTGCTTCATTTTCTCGTTTCGGACGTTCGCGCTGTGTTTTCATGCCGACAATTTCAAAATCAACTGACTGTTCATCTTTATTGACGTCGCGCACACGCACGGTAATTTCATCACCGATTCGAAAAACGTTTCCTGTCCGTTCGCCAATCATGGCAAAGTGCCGTTCATCATAACGGTAATAATCATCCGTCATATAAGACACGTGAACAAGCCCTTCAATCGTGTTTTCAAGCGCCACAAACATCCCAAAGTTTGTAACAGAACTGATAACACCGTCAAATTCTTCTCCGATCTTATCAAGCATAAATTCTGCTTTTTTCAATTCATCAGTATCACGCTCTGCATCCACAGCCCGGCGCTCCATGCTTGATGTATGGTCGGCAATTTCAGGAAGCCGCGCATCCCATTTTTCCTGGGTTGCCTGCGAAATGTCCCCTTCAATTAAATACGTGCGAATCAGCCGGTGAACAATTAAATCTGGATAGCGGCGGATTGGCGATGTAAAGTGCGTGTAAAATTCTGTTGCAAGACCAAAGTGGCCAAGGCTGTTTGCATTGTATTTCGCTTGCTGCATAGAACGAAGCATCACAGTTGAAATAACAGTTTCTTCCGGTGTTCCTTTTACGTTTTCAATGATTTCCTGAAGAGCCCGCGGGTGTACCGAATTAGCTGTTCCCTTCACATTCAAGCCAAAATTTGTTAAAAACTCAAAGAAGCGCTGAAGCTTTTCTTCTTTTGGATCTTCATGAATCCGG
>JAPSKG010000223.1 GCA_031177795.1 Domibacillus sp. | reverse complement strand
CAATTGATTTCGGCCAGGGAGACGAAGGAGTGCTGTTGGCTTTAGGGAATGACAAGAGCGGATATACCTTCTATGTAAAAGAAAACAAGCTTCATTATGAGTATCATAATGGTGCAAAAAGATTTGTCATCACCTCAGATAAGAATTTAAAAGATGGTGAGAATAACCTAACATTTACATTTGAAAACACAGGTAAGAACCAGGGTACTGGTACATTATTTATAAATAATGAGCCTGTTGGAAAAACGGAAATACAAACACTGCCACTTAAAACGTCTTTTGAAGGGCTGGATATTGGAAAAGATTTACTGTATCCTGTAAGCCCTGAATATGCGAATAAGGAAAGTTTTCCATTCACCGGTGAAATTAAAAAAGTTCAATACGATTTTGAAAAAGCTGAATATATATTATTTGAATAAAAACAAGAAAGAGCGGTTTCGAAACCGCTCTTTATTCAGGCTGTTGAGACTTTCTCAACAGCCTGACGCAGCTTTATAACATTTGTTATAAGGCTGCGTTTTTCATTTGTGATAGTAACCGGCGATGCGGCTTTTTTCCGAACGCCGTTGATAGTTATCAATGTCTGTGAGATAAAGCAGCTGTTACATTAACATTCGTTTCACAATTTCACGGTTTTTTTGTTTAAACACTTCATTATGTGACGAAACCATAGCAGCTTCAGATGCAGAAGGCTGAATAAATTGCTTTGCCCTGTTAACGGCATTGGCCGCATCTTGAAATGCACCGGCTATTAAGTTTAATTTGCCGTCATACTTTAAAATGTCTCCTGCTGCAAAAAAGCCGTCTACAGATGACTCGCTCATTGCATTTCCAGAGATATAGTAGTTTTCAAACATGTTAATCGGAAGCTCACTATTGGTTAAAAGAGAGGTGTCTTGTTCAAACCCATGATTAATCACAATATCGTCCACTGTTAAATAAGTGGTTTCATTTGTTTCATGGTTGGTTAATTCTACGTGTTCAATCGATTCATGGTTTTCTGCCGCTATTAATTTGGTAATAGACGTATTTAAAAAACACTCGGCCGTACTATTTAACAGCTGCGTCACTTGTGATTCATGGCCGGAAAACTCAGCCCGCCGGTGTGTAACATAAACTTGTTTTGCTACTGCTTCTAATTCATTGGCCCAGTCAATGGCTGTATTTCCTCCGCCCGATACAAGAACAATTTTGTTTTTAAAACGCTGTAATGACTGAACGGTATAATGAAGGTTCGCTACTTCAAACCGGTCCGCGCCTTCGATCCTCAATTTTTGAGGCTGTAAAATCCCGCCTCCTACTGCTGCAATAACCGTTTTAGAATAATGCTCCTGTCCGGACGCTGTTTTTAAAACAAACAGGCCATCGCTATCCCGGGAAATAGAAGATACTTTTTCATTCAAGACAACTTCCGGGTCAAAGGTAAGTCCTTGATTCACCAGTTGTTCAATAAGCTTTGCTCCCGGGATAGGGGGCTGGCCTCCAACATCCCATACCATTTTTTCAGGATAAAGATGAAGCTTTCCGCCTAACTGCGGCTGAAAATCTATTATTTTTGTTTTCATTTCACGAAGCCCGCTGTAAAAAGCGGAATATAAACCAGCAGGCCCTCCACCAATAATCGTCACATCAAAGCATTCTGATTTGCTCACTGCACTCACCCCTAAAATGTAAATCAAGCAAAATTAAAGAGAGAAACTGAAAAACGAATCTCTTTTTCGTTCGAAACTAAATGCTAATAAAAGCTTTATTCAAAAGCCACGGCCTTTTCCCCGCAGGGAAGAATTGCCGTTGACAATTTTTTTTATTCATATTATAGTAATATTATATAATAGATTGATAATGATTATCAATATTATTTACATATTATTCAATTTGGAGGCTTTACAACATGGTCCGCCTTTATACAGAAGATCTTACTGTTGGCTATGAGGATAAGTTAATTGTTAAGGATCTCAATATTGAAATTCCAGATAAAAAAATTACGGCGATTATTGGGTCAAACGGCTGCGGCAAATCAACTCTTTTAAAAGCCATGTCACGCATTATTCCCCATCAAGCAGGTTCTATTATTCTTGATGGCGGCAGCATTTCAAAAGAAGACACGAAAGCGCTTGCCCAAAAAATGGCCATTCTTCCGCAAAACCCGGAAAGCGCCAGCGGCTTAACAGCAGGGGAGCTGGTGTCTTATGGACGCTATCCGTATCAAAAGGGCTTTGGCCGGTTAACAAGCAAAGACATTGAAATGGTCAACTGGGCTTTGGATGTAACCGGAACTTCCGCTTTTAAGCACCAGCCAGTGGACACGTTATCCGGAGGACAGCGCCAGCGTGTGTGGATTGCGATGTCGCTTGCACAAGAAACCGATATTATTTTTCTCGACGAACCAACGACTTATTTAGACATGGCTCATCAATTAGAAGTGTTAGAGCTTCTGCAAAAACTTAATGAAGAGCAGAAACGCACCATTATTATGGTGCTGCATGATTTAAACCAGGCGGCTCGTTTTGCGGATTATATTGTGGCTTTAAAAAAAGGAAAGGTAGTAAAAGCCGGCACAAGTGAAGAAGTGATCACCCCGGATGTGTTAAAAACGGTTTTTCATATTGAAGCTGTAATAGGAAAAGACCCTCTTACAGAAAAACCAATGTGTATGACATATAATTTAATAAAAGGAGAAAGTCAGCGTGAAAAAACTAATTATTCCGTTTCTGCTTTTGCTAGCACTAGTGCTTAGCGGATGCGGCGCAACTAAGAATGAAGGTACATCAACTGAAAAAGAAACTGGAAAGACAAGTGAAAATTCAGGAACCATTACGTATCAATCAGAAAACGGGCCTGTTGAAGTTCCGGCAAATCCGCAGCGTGTTGTTGTTCTTGGCACGTATGCAGGAAATGTATTGTCATTGAATGTTCCTCTTGTTGGAGTAGACTCCTGGTCTAAAATGAATCCGCGCTATAAGCTGGAGGGCGTTGAAGAAGTAACAGATGAAAGTTTGGAGAAAATTATTGAGTTAAATCCAGATTTAATTATTGGATTGTCTACAGCGAAAAACGTTGAAAAACTAAAAGAAATTGCTCCGGTTGTGACGTTCACATATGGAAAACTAGATTATTTATCGCAGCATTTAGAAATTGGCAAGCTGTTAAACAAAGAAGAAGAAGCACAAAAATGGATTGATGATTTTAAAACACGCTCAAAAGAAGCCGGGCAGGAAATTAAAGCGAAAATTGGAGAAAACGCAACTGTTACGGTTGTTGAAAACTTTGACAAAGAGCTTTATGTGTTCGGCGACAACTGGGCGCGCGGAACCGAAATTCTTTATCAGGAAATGGGCTTGAAGATGCCGGAAAAAGTAAAACAAACGGCATTAAAAGAAGGGTTTTATTCGCTGTCTTTAGAGGTGCTGCCTGAATACGTAGGTGATTACCTGATTGTCAGCAAGGCGGAAGAAAAAGAAACATCTTTTATGGAGTCTGAGACGTTTAAAAACATTCCAGCCGTTAAAAACAATCGTGTATTTGTGGCCAATGCAAAAGAGTTTTACTTTAATGACCCGATTACGCTGGAGTATCAGCTGGAATTCTTTAAAGAGTCATTCTTGGGCAAGTAATAGTAAAGGGGAATTCTTTTGACGAGAATTCCCCTTCTTATATTTAAAGGAAAAGATGGGATAACAGATGGTGACAAAAAAATGAAAAACATACCGTTTGGTTACAAATTTGCTTTATGCTTTTTTCTGTTGATCGCGGCTTTTTTTGCATCAATGGTGTTTGGAGCAGCCAACACCAGTGTAAAAGAAGTGTGGCT
>JAPSKG010000222.1 GCA_031177795.1 Domibacillus sp. | reverse complement strand
CAAGCCGCATTTCTTCTTCAGCTTGTTCACGTAGACTGTGCTGGACTTGCAAATTGTCCGCCATCTCATTATAAGCGCGGCATAATTCATGAAATTCTTTCACAGATTCAGACATAATTTGTTCATCAATTCGGTGGGCGTAATGCCCACCCTGCAAAACAGCGGTTCCTTCTAAAAGGGCATCCAGCGGTTTTGATAAATGATTGATTAACTGCCGGATCATGAAGAAAGAAATGAAAAAGATAAACAGCAAAATAATGCTCATAAACAAAAGTGTCTGGTAAAATGGCCTGGCGATTTCAGCAGTGGATACTTCGCTGATCAGCACCCATTCATCTTGATTAATCCAGCGATATTGGCCTATGGATTCAACGCCGGTGACATTTTGATACGGCTCAGTGCGGTTACGCTGGTCAAGCGCATCCTGGAAAATAGCTGTGTTTTTCAATGAGACAGGAAACCGGCTGGAGGAAGCGCTTAAAATCTTTCCGTTTTTATCAGCCAAATAAACATTTCCTGTTTCTCCGTAAGCAAAATCGCTGACCAGATACCGGAGAGAATCTAAGAGTACCACCCCGCCAAGAATGCCGCCAAAACGTCCATCTTCACTAGTGATCGGCGAAGAAATAATAACCGACGGCAGTTCACTTTTGCCGATTTCACGAACGCCTGTTGCATATGAGTGCCATTCTTTTGCTTTTTGAAAATACACGCGGTCGGAAACATTAATCTGCCTTATCTGGCTGACTTTATTTGTTTTAAATAAAATATTGCCGCTTGAATCAGCGTAAAAAATATCGTAAAAACTATTGCGGTTTTTGCCAAGAAGTTCAAGTTTTTCATAAAAACTTGTTTTATTTTGAAAGGAAGCTTCAGGAACTTCACTTAAATAATTAATGTCGCGAGTTAATTCGTCCAACGAATCTGAAACAAGTTCGCTTTGCATTTGCAATACTTCGTTTAAGTTTCGCAGAGCTTCTTCCTCGCGCTGGTGCTGGATGAAAATTAGCAGCGGGAAAATTGAAAGCAGGCCGCCAAATAAAATTAAAAAAACGATGCTTGTAAAAAAACGCCCTTTTAATGTGTCGGGCGGCTTGCTGAAAATGCGAGCAAGCAGCTTCATTTTTACCTCCTTTTCATTATTATGTTTTTTATTTTACTGCTTTTTAAACTAGCAATCTATGTTTTTTTGTTTTATGTTTCATTACTTTTTTTCAGAATAGAGTTGTTTAATGAACGCTTATCTTGCTAAAAAACATGCCGGGAAAAAAGCAATGTGAAGGCTAACACGTGGATTACCGGAAAGTTAAGGAGTGGAAAAAGTCTTTTTTCGAATAAAGGATTTTTATATAGAGGGGCCGGTCGAAAAAATACGTCTGAATTAAAAGCAAACAAAGGAAATTTAAAAATAGATGTTATTTTATAGAAAAAGAAAAATGAAGCGGCTATTTGGGTGAGGAAAAGGGATGGCTGTTTGGAATTGGTGAAAAAACAGCCAGCTATTAATGAATAGCCCCATTTTTAAACAAGTAAGACCATGAAGAAAGTCAGGAGTGTCAGATAACTTGAAGAGAAAAAACACATTATAAGCAAAAAAGGTGTCTGGCAAGCAGACACCTTTTTATCAAGTGCGACGGTTTTCAACGCTTTTCATTCGGTTTTGATCATCGGGCACGCGGTTTTTGTCTTGAATATGCTGGTTTTCTTCGATTTGCATTTGCTTTGTGTTTTGTTTTGAACGTTTTTCATACTCTTTTTTGTTCATGGAAATCACTCCTTTACAGTAATGTTCCCATTTTGAAGAATCGTAAACGCCGTTTTCTTTCCGTTTTGAATACAGGCACCAATGCCGACACCAAAGTAAGAACAGCCGGCAAGAAAAAGGTTTGGATGCGTTTTTTCCACTGTTTCGGTTAAGGAAGACACAGCCTGGCCATGCTGTAAATGATAATTCGGCATCAAATTTTTCCATTGCGTAACGTTAGCTGTCTGTGGGTTTTGGGTAATCCCCAGGCTTTTTTCAATATCGGACAACGCCGTTTTAATAAGTTGTTCTTCGTTCATGGGTTCCAGCATTTTATAATGCGGGTTTGTACTTTTATAAAAAAGACGGACAAGCAAATTTCGATCCGGTGAAGTGTGTGTCCATTTTCGACTTGTCCAGGTGCAGGCATCACAAAACAAATCACTGTTTTCAGCTGCAATAAAGCCGGTTCCGTCTGCGGGCAAGCATGCATCTGGAACCGAAAAACCAAGATATACACTGGTAAGCGAGGTGTTTTTCAATTTGTTGAAATGCACCTCCAGCGCGGAAGCTCCCAAAATTTTTTGAGCGGCATCATGCGGCACAGCCAGCACCACATAATCTGCTTCCACTGGTTCCCTCTCGGCAAAAAAAACGGTGTACCGGTTATTTGTTTGCTGGATGCGAACAGCTGAGGTTTCTGTGAAAATTTGCGCGCCAGGCGATTTTTCTGCCAGCCGTTCAATCAACGTATCAAGCCCATTTCGGAAGGAAACAAACTTTTTGCGCGCTTGTTCACCGAAAAATGTTTTTTTGTTTTCAGAAAACCCTTTTATAATACTGCCGTATTTATTTTTATAATCAAGCAAAAAGGGAAGAGTTGATTTCATGGTTAAGTTGCTTAGTTTGCCGGAGTAAACACCGGAAAGTACGGGGGCAATTTGTTTTTCTACAATTTCTTTTCCTAAATAATACGTTAAAAAATCGCCGGCCGAATCATCCGGCCCAAATGGATTTTCGGCTTTATCAAAGTCTTTTAGTGCTTCTTTTTTTCCGGATTCTGAAATCAAGGTGCTTTCCTGCAGCGCTTCAATACTCGCCGGTATGCCGAAAACGGTTTCTTCTGGTATTTTGTGTAATTGGTTTTCTGCATAAATATAGGAAACGCCTGTTTCGTTGTAAACAAGTTCATCAAGCAAATCAAGTTCTTTGATAAGCGGCAGCACTCCTTCGTTGCGGGCAACAATCGAATCTGCTCCAGCTTCCATAATAAAACTCCCATTACGGATAGTACGGATTTTACCGCCAAGCTGCTTGCTTTTTTCAGCCAATAGTATGTTCCAGTCCGGTGCAAACTTGGTTAGTTGATAAAGGGCAGTCATACCAGTAATTCCCCCGCCGATAATCAAAGCTGTTTTCATTTTGTCATCTCCTTGAAACGATCATAGCATTTTTTCTACAGAAGCCTCCAGCTCAAGGGATACATTTCCTTTTACAGCGCGGCTGATCATACACGATGCTTCTGCTTTTTTTGCCAGTTTGTAGGCACGTTCTAGTTCTTTGTCTGCTGCTTGTGCGCCCAAAACAATTTTTGGACGATGAATAATTTTTTTGTAAGTAATGACTCCGTTGGTTACATCAACAATCCCTTCTGATTCCATTGTCAGCTCTTGTTTTGCAATACGGCTTTGCTCCAGCATCGCAGCAAGTGTGATGATGTAGCAGGCAGCTGCAGCGCCTAAAAGCATTTCATCCGGGTTTGTTCCGATGCCCGGGCCATCCATTTCTGGTGGAATTGAAATGGTTGTTTTTAAATTGCCTGCTTTAATTGTTCCAGTATCATTGCGGCCGCCGGGCCAGTTTGCTTTTAATGTGAAAATATGTTCAGCCATTTGCTCATCTCCTTTTTTATTAGTGTAAAGCATAAAACTGAAAAAACGCTTGGTTCAAATGAATTTCCTTTTTATGTTATATTGTCATAGAAAAACCTGACTGACCAAAAAACAAGTAATTGTACTTGAATGAAGAGGTGATGGAAATGATAATAGTTAGTTCGTGCCTTGCAGGTATGAAGGTA
>JAPSKG010000221.1 GCA_031177795.1 Domibacillus sp. | reverse complement strand
CCTGTGGTAGACGATGATGATGTACTCGTTGGAATTGTCACGTTTGATGACATTATTGACGTTGTGATTCAAGAAGCAAATGAAGATATTGAAAAACTTTCTGCGTCTGGTAAATCAATTGATTTCGATACAAAAGCAGGTGTGGCTGCTTTCCGGCGCCTTCCCTGGCTTGTTTTGCTTCTTTTTATCGGGCTTGTTTCCGGCAGTATTATTTCCGGTTTTGAAAGCACACTTCAGCAAGTTGTAGCACTTACTTATTTTATGCCAATGATTTCTGGCATGACCGGAAACACAGGGACACAGTCATTGGCCGTTGTGGTTCGAGGCCTTGCTTCGCGTGACATTGACATGCGTACGGTTCTTGCTCTTATTTTACGCGAATTTAGAGTTGGGCTTATTATTGGCGCAGTTTGCGGATTGCTCATTTTTTTCATCGCCTTTTTTTGGCAAGGAAATGGAGTTTTAGGTTTTGTTGTCGGCGCTTCCCTTTTACTTACATTGATTATTGGCACACTTGCTGGTACTATTATTCCTCTCGTGCTATATAAATTAAACATTGATCCAGCTGTTGCATCCGGGCCTTTAATTACTACCATTAATGATATTTTTTCATTAATAACATATTTTACTATTGCTTCCTGGTTTTTAACTAAACTTTTATGATATTCCATTATTTGACCGAATTATCTGTCTTTATTATAATAAATTATAAAGAAGAAAGTACTATGGAAAGAGGGTGATCAAATGGGACATTGACGGTAAAAACTTTATTATACACTGCCAGTTTTTCTTCTTTGATCATCAAATTTTATAGGAGGTGACTTCTTCTTTCGCTGCCGCGGGAGAAGAAATCTGATTGGACATATGGATTGGGCTTATTGCTGTTATCCTTTTAGCGTTATCGTTTAAAGCCATTCGCTACGTGAAACGAAAAGAAACAAATGAAACAGGAGAGCCCCCCTCGACAGGGCGTTCATCCGCTCTTCTTGCTGAATTAAGCGGGTCGGAGTTTGAAAATCACTTATCATTATTTAACGGACGCGCATCAACCGAAGTGATGGTGCCGCGCACGGAAATGGCCTTTTTTGAAAAAGAAAACACTGTAAGAGATTGTGTTAGCCTTTTCCGGGATACCAAGTACACGCGCTATCCGGTTATTGACGGAGATAAAGACCATATTATTGGCTTTGTTAACTTTAAAGAAGTAATTGCTGAGTATGTATCAGACCCGGTCGTCGGTTCAAAAAGCATCAAGCATTTTGTCCGCCCAATTATTAGGGTGATCGACTCAACACCCGTTCATGAACTGCTTACAAAAATGCAGTCAGAACGCACACAGATGGCTCTATTAATAAATGAATACGGTGGCACAACCGGACTTGTTACAGCAGAAGACATTGTTGAAGTTCTTGTTGGTGAACTAAACGATGAATTTGATGCTGCTGAACCGCCTGTTATTCAAAAAATTGGCGATCAGCATTATATTGCCAGCAGTAAAATGTCAGTTACTGAAACAGCTCATCTGCTGGGCATTGAAATGAATGATGAAGACGTTGATACAATTGGCGGCTGGATTTTAACAGAAAAATTCGATATTCAGCCAGGTGAATCAGTTGAGTATAACGGCTTTATATTTACTGTTCTTCAAATGGAAGATCATCAAATTCGCCATGTTGAAATTCAGCGGAAGCCAGAACTTGAACTTTTTACAGAGCCAGGAAATACATCTCCTGTTGTGCTTGCCGAACCATATAATGCATAAAACAAAAACCCGCTTAAAAAGCGGGTTTTTGTTTTTTTTTACTAACCGAATTATAATAGGTAAAGCAACCTTTTTGAATGGAGTTTTTTCATGAAGAAAAAAATGTTTAGTGCTGCTTTGCTTATGGCTGCAGCTTGGACCGTAATTCCAACACTTGCTGTTCGCACATGTTCAAAAAAAATTAAAAAACGCGGGCCCGGCTTTCCTGAAATCGCTTTAACGTTTGATGATGGACCCGATCCGGCATACACACCGCTTCTATTGGATACCCTAAAACAATATAATGTAAAAGCCACTTTTTTTGTTGTGGGCGAAAAAGCGAAACTTTACCCGGACCTGCTGCGTAGAATGAAGCAAGAAGGGCATGAAATTGGCATTCATAATGATCAGCATATTTCAAACTGGCTTCTTTCTCCAGCGCAAATGGAACAGCAGTTAAACCGTTCAGCAGCGGCGGTAGCGTCTATTACAGGAGAACCTGTGAAATTGTATCGTCCACCCTGGGGACATTTTAACCCTTATACGTTAAAAAAAGCCGCTCACTTTGATACAATTATGTGGACAGCTATTCCCGGAGACTGGAAAGAAAAAACAACAGCCGACCAGCTGGCAAAAAAATTACGGTGTGCCCGTTCAAATGGAGCTGTCATTACACTGCATGACAGCGGTAATACGTTTGGTGCCTATGGAAAAGCCCCTCTTACCATGATTGATTCACTTCATCTTTTTTTTGCTGATGACGAATCAAACAAATTTAAATTTGTTACGATCAGCACACTGTTTCGCAAATAGAGGGATTACATGGAATCTTTAGTGATTGATTATTTATCAAAATATGGATATTTGATTTTGTTTTTATCTGGTTTGTTTGGTATTGTTGGCATTCCTGCACCAGAAGAAAGTTTGTTTTTTTACATTGGTATTCTGGCCAAAAATGGTTCCATATCTTTTGCCGGTGCCCTGGCTTCCTTAACAGCCGGTGCTGTAACTGGAATGTTCATTAGTTATGCACTTGGACGCATTATCGGCCAGCCGCTCCTTGATCGTTACGGAAAGTATTTAGGCGTTACGAAAAAAAGGTTAAAAAAAACCCTCATGCACTGGGATCTTTCCCGCGCTTTGGTTGCTGGTTTTTTTGTTCCAGGCATTCGCCAGTTTAATCCTTATTTTGCGGGAATCGCAAAGTTTTCCGTTCCGGGTTTTATGGCACTCTCTGTTTTAGGCACCTTTATATGGGTATTAGTTTATATGTCAGCTGGTTTCTTAATCAGTTCTTACATCAAGATCAAACCAGAGTACCTAGCGATTGTTGGGGCTATCTTTTTTATTGTATTTATCATTCACTTTCTAATTAAATGGAGAAAATCGTCACATTCCCGCCGTTAAAGGAGTCAAACTTATATGAAAATTATTGTGCTTCCTTTATTTCGTCTGTCGTCGGGCCATCATAAAGCAGCGGAAGCCGTTATTGAACACATTAGCTCGATCCGGCCAGATGCAGATATTCAAACCGTTGACATTTTAAGCTACTGCCACGAATCACTTGAATCAGTCGTTTCAAAAATGTATATGCAGTGGATCAGCAAAAAGCCGGAGTCTTACAGCAAATTTTATAAGTCATTTATGTACACACCAGAAGGCAAACGGAGTGAGCAAGTACCGCTTCATGTATGGGATAAATATTTTGAATTCCGGCTTGCCCGCTTAATTGAAAAAGAACAGCCTGATTATATTATTTGCACACATAGCTATCCTTCTAAATTACTAAATCACTTGAAGCGGCAGCAAAAAGTGACGATACCAGTGATTAATGTATATACCGACTTTTTTGTCAGCGATGTTTGGGGAAAGCGCAGCATTGATTATCATTTTGTTCCTCATCTTGAAGCGAAAAATCGGCTGAAACGACTTGGTGTTTCTTCCAGCCGATTTTAATTTACATTAATTCCTGTTCACCCTTCTTTTGAAGTTGACCATGCAAGGGCTAAACACCGCTCTATTCTTGTAGCAGGAGGGAACAGCGGGCTTGGACAATTGGAAAAACTTCTTATTCATTTAAATGAATCTTC
>JAPSKG010000220.1 GCA_031177795.1 Domibacillus sp. | reverse complement strand
AGTCCTTGAATCGCTTTTTTGGCAACTTCTTCAGCAGACATAGCCTGGCTGAACAACCTGGTATTTTCAATATTAGCAGCAGTTCCAAAGTTGGTTTTGGTAGCTCCTGGACAAAGAGCGGTCACGGTTATATTCGTATGGGCAAGTTCTTCCGCCAGTGCTTCTGAAAAAGATAAAACATACGCTTTTGTTGCAAAATAAACGGCCATAAAGGGACCGGGCTGAAAAGCAGCCGTACTGGCTACGTTTAAAATTTTTCCGGAGTTTCGTTTCATCATTTGCGGTAAAAAACAATGTGTCAGTTCGGTTAAGGCAGTGATGTTTAACTGAAGCATTTCTGTTTGTTTTTCCAGAGGAAGATCGGCAAAAAAACCATGCAATCCAAATCCGGCGTTATTAATTAATAAATCAACTTGTATGTTTTGATTTTCGAGTTCATCGGCAATTTGTTTGGCAGCACCGGATACACTTAAATCTTTTGTTATCACCGTTATTTTTCTGCGAGGATAATTAGCGGCAAATTCCTCAAGTTTGTCTTTGCTGCGGGCTACAAGGACAAGGTTGTATTCTGCTTCCGCAAAAATTTTTGCGAATTCAAGCCCAAGACCGCTTGAAGCGCCCGTGATAAAAGCTGTTTTCGTCAAATGTTTCAACTCCTTGCTATGATTAATTTAACCATAAAGGAAGAAAGGCCATTTGCCAAACAAAAGAAGTTCCTTAGGATGTTGTTTTTCTGATAAACAATTTAAGCGCTCCGTGAAAGTGTGTGTTTGGATTTTCCTTTCAGCAGCAGTTGACAAAAAATCAAAAATGCTTTAAGATAGTTTTATGCGATGAGCTCGTTTGCGTAAGACGAACAAGCATTCTTTTAATAGAAACATGTTGTGGAGCATGGCTTGGGCGCCGCAAATTTCGAGAAACACCCTGCTTTTTAGCAGGGTGTTTTTATTTATGTTTAAATAAAAAATCCCCTTAAATTTTTTAAGGGGATTTTTTCATATGACCGTTGATTGCTTCATAGGATGAACAAGCTTAGTGAACTTCTCGATAAACACCAATTACTTTGCCTAAAATAGTTACATTAGAAAGGCGGATTGGTTCCATTGAGGAGTTTTCAGGCTGAAGGCGAATATGGTCGGTTTCTTTATAAAAACGTTTTACGGTTGCTTCATCGTCTTCAGTCATCGCCACAACGATATCGCCGTTTTTAGCGGTTTGCTGTTGTTTGACTATCACATAGTCACCATTTAAAATTCCCGCCTCGCGCATGCTTTCTCCAACAATTTCAAGCATAAAAACTTGTTCATCGGAAGGGACAAGCCGTTCAGGAAGAGGAAAATATTCCTCTACGTTTTCAACCGCTGTAATAGGCAGGCCGGCCGTCACCCTTCCAACTACCGGCACACTGACAGGATGTTGTTTCGGTACGGAGCCATCTGTATCTAAAATTTCAATTGCACGCGGCTTTGTAGGGTCGCGGCGAATAAAGTTTTTACTTTCAAGCCGGGCAAGGTGACCGTGTACCGTCGAGCTTGAAGCCAGGCCGACTGCTTCGCCAATTTCCCTGACGGATGGCGGATAGCCTTTTTTCCGTACTTCATCTTTTATAAAATCAAGAATATCTTGCTGGCGTTTTGATAATTTTGTCATTTCTACACCTCTCTTAATTGTAATTATTTACGTCCAGTATAACATGTGTTCTGTAAATTAACAAACGTAGGTTCGAATTTCTCCTTGACTGAAACAACCGTTCGCATTAAAATGAAACCATATCACGAACAGATATTCGAAGAAAGGGTGATCAGAGTGAAACAAGCAAAAAATTATTCATTTATGTTAACATTAGCAATAATGATGATGGGTGCTGCTTTTTATTTTGTTTTTTCTGGAAGCAAGGAAGTGGACTACCAGGAAATAAAAGTGGCAAATGGAGATTCACTCTGGAGTATTGCAAAAGAATATAAAGCACTACATAATATGGATGACATTGAGTTTATCAAATGGGTACAGGATGAGAACAATCTTATTACAACCAAAATTTTGCCAGGGGAGCAGCTTACAATTCCAGTGCCGGATGTGAAACAAGAAAGAGGGCTGCAATTAGCAGATGGGAAATGATGTCCAATGAAAAAAGCGGTTATTTACTGCCGTGTAAGTACAAATAAAGAAGCACAGGAATCTTCGCTGGAACGGCAAGAAGAAGAGCTTATTGCTTTAGCAAAAAGAAAAGAATATGAAGTATCGGCTGTTATAAAAGATCGTTCCAGCGGATATAATTTAGAGCGTCCAGGCATGCTGGAATTATTAGATTTAGTTAAAGAAGAAACAATTGACGCTGTGTTAATCCAGGATGAAACCCGAATTGGAAGAGGCAACGCCAAAATTGCCCTTCTTCACTGTTTATATAAAGAAAAAGTGTGTGTGTACAGCATAGCTGATGATGGTGAATTACGGCTTTCAGAATCTGATTCTATGGTTCTTCAAATTGTGAGCATGGTAGAAGAATACCAGCGGAAAATTCACAATTTAAAAATAAAGCGCGGAATGAAACGGGCGGTAGAAAAAGGATACCGGCCAGAACAAAATTTAAAAAATCGCGGCAATGATCAGGGGCGAAGCCGAAAGGAAATTCCCATTGCCGAAATTAGCCGCCTTCGTGAAAACGGGCTTACATATGAGGAAATTGCCGCCACTTTGCGTGGATTCGGCTACAATGTTTCACGTGCAACCGTGCATCGGCGATACACGGAGTTTAAAGATGAAGTTTCAATTGAGAAATAAGCTTTTTTCTTGTCATGCAGCTTTCTGTTATGTACGATGACAGTAATGGCATTAAAGAAAGGAGTTTTTTCCCTTGTTATCTTCTGAAAAACTTGCACGTATAAATGAACTGTCTAAAAAATCGAAAGAATCTTCTTTGTCAAAAGAAGAGCTGAAAGAACAAGCAGAACTGCGAAAAGAATACTTAACTGTTTTTCGTGCTTCTATGCGAGACACGGTTGAGCATGTACGTATTTTTGACCCAAATGGCGATGAAGTTACGCCAAAAAAAGTGCGTGATATTCAAAAAAGAAGAAAAATGAATTGAAAAAATAATGGAGAAACAGCCTGATGGCTGTTTCTTTTTTCAAATTGTTCTGTATTTTTGTTGTATAATCCGTTAAAGAGCATTAATATAAAGGGGTAAATCCCCTCTTGAAAGGATGAATTAGTTCATGTTTGACAAAACAGATCAGCTTGCGGTCACGACGATGCGCACGCTATCCATCGATGCAATTGAAAAAGCAAACTCTGGCCATCCAGGTTTGCCAATGGGTGCTGCTCCAATGGCGTATGCACTTTGGACAAAGGTAATGAATCACAACCCTAAAAATCCACAATGGTTTAACCGGGATCGATTCGTACTATCTGCAGGTCACGGTTCCATGCTTTTATACAGCTTGCTCCACCTTGCTGGATACGACCTTCCAATGGAAGAAATTAAAAACTTCCGTCAATGGGGAAGCAAAACGCCAGGCCATCCTGAATACAAACATACCGATGGCGTAGAAGCAACGACTGGCCCTCTTGGCCAGGGTATTGCGATGGCAGTTGGCATGGCTATGGCAGAACGCCATCTTGCTGCTGTTTACAATAAAGATGGACATGAGATCATTGGCCACCATACATATGCACTTTGCGGTGATGGTGATTTAATGGAAGGTGTGGCAGCAGAAGCAGCTTCACTTGCAGGCCACTTGAAGTTAAATCGTTTGGTTGTTTTATATGATTCAAATGATATCTCACTTGACGGTGAATTAGACAAGTCATTCACTGAAAGTGTAGAAGGGCGC
>JAPSKG010000219.1 GCA_031177795.1 Domibacillus sp. | reverse complement strand
TAAAGGAGTTATTTGGGAACACAACACCCACATTGGAGATGCACGCGCTACAAATATGGCCAGAGAAGGCATGGTCAATGTCGGACAGCTGACAAGAGAAAAGTATGGAAAGGACCAAGTTTATGCCGTCGGGTTTGGCACCCATCGGGGCACTGTAATTGCAGCCAAGAAATGGGGCGATTATATGGAAGCAATGACTGTTCCAAAAGCCATGCCAGGTAGCTGGGAAGATTTGTTGCACCGATCAGGAAACTTTAATAAATATATTTTATTTACTTCCGCAAACCGTGAATTGTTCCAGGAAACGATTGGGCACCGGGCCATCGGTGTTGTTTACGATCCTTCTATGGAACGTTTCGGCAACTATGTACCTTCCCGGCTTTCGGAAAGATATGACGCTTTTATCCACATTGAAGAAACAAATGCTTTGTCTCCTTACATTTTTTAATTCAAAAAGAGCAGAGATATTTTTTTCTCTGCTCTTTTCTTTTGTTTGTAAAGCTAACAAATACAGGGTCCCTTTTTTCATTTATTTATAAAGATACGAATCATCAATTAAACCGGTTAATGCAAAAGGCGTTTTAATATACCCGCTTTGCGCTGATAATTCCGCAAATTCAAATAAAGTTTTTTCATTAATCGTATAAGTGATGTTTACTCGTTTAAATGATGAGTCAAGTACAGAATCAGGGATTTCTTTGTTTACTAAAGCTTTTAATTTTTTGTTAAATGATTGTTTTGCTTTTTCCGGCTCAGCTTGAATAAAAGTAACTACATCTTTATGTGCTTGAGTAAAAGCTTTCACCACTTCAGGATGTTTTTTAGCATAATCTTCCCTTACCATCATTACGGCTGCCGGATATTTTCCGTTTTTCCAAATATCGTTTGAGTCAAGCAAAACCTTTGCCCGCACAGCTTCCATCAATTGACTTCCCCACGGTTCTGGTACAATAGCGGCATCAATTTCTTTTTGGTTAAACAAAGTCACCATATCAGCCGGTGCGCTTTGAATAATGTTTACTGTGCCACCCGTTCTCTTGTCTTTTAGCCCCGCTTTTTCCAATACGTACCGAAGCTGTATATCCTGTGTATTCCCAAACTGTGGAACCGCTATTGTTTTATTCGATAATTGCCCGGTCCCGGTAATTTGTGAGGAAGCTGCAGTAATAAGTACAGTCCCTCCTTCACTGACACCAGCAATAATTTTTGATTCTTTGCTACTTAAATAGTTGGTAATGGCAGGTCCCGGCCCTACAAAAGCGATATCCAGTTCCCCGGCAGACATAGCCTCCATTAAAGCCGGTCCTCCATCAAAGTGGTATGTTTTTAAAGATGTATTTTCAAGCTTTTTCTGGAATGTTCCTTCTTCCAGCCCAACAAGTGCAGGCATATGAGTGATATTTGGCAAAAAACCAAAACGGACAACATCCTGGTTTGCTTTATTTACTGTCATGCCATTGATTATTAAAAAAGCAAGTACGGCGATGGTTCCAACAGCTGGCGACCATTTTTGAAAAGGTCCTTTTTGCTTCTTTTTGCTTCCATCATCTTTTTTTAGCCCCCATCTCACTAAAACAGTGTCTTCCATTTTTCTAAAAATAAAATGATCTACGATCGAGCCTTGAATAGCAATAATGATGATAACGGCAAGAACCAGGCTCATGTCTCCCAGGTTGCGTCCAAGCATTAAAACCTGCCCTAAACCTGTTCCGCTTCCAATCAGTTCCCCGGCCAAAAGCGCCCTCCATGCAAAAGCCCAGGCCATTCTCATTCCGGTAATGATTTGCGGAATGGCAGCTGGAATCATTACTTTTATAAAAAGCGCCGTTCCTTTAACATTCATCATTTTGGCAGCTGATAAATACAAAGGATCCACACTGCGAAGCCCGCTTTCTGTATTTAATGTCATGGTCCACATTGCACCTAAAGCAACCACAAAAATAATAGCTTGATCCCCTATTCCAAACCATAAAATCGCAAAAGGCAGCCAGGCAATACTCGGAATGGTTTGAAGAGCCATGATGGCTTTTCCGATTGTATCTGAAAGAAGAGAAAAACGTGCGATAAGGACGCCCAGCATACCGCCAAGAACAACCGCAATAAAATAACCGCCAAGCAGCCTTTTAAAGCTTGCTGACACTGCCATCACTAAAGACTGATCAATCAAACCGTTTTTCAATGTATGCCAAACATCTTGAGGGCCCGGAAAAAGGTTTGGAGGCCAAGCTTGAAGTTTATATACCGCTTCCCATGTCATCAACAGCAGAATCAGAAAAAGTGCGGCTCTTAAATTCGTACGCATCATCAATTTCATTTTTCATCACCTTTTCTATTTCTTCCCTTAGTACTTCCAAAATTTTATTTTCTATATAAAGCAGCTCTTGTGTCATAACACGAGGCCGGGACATTTGAATAGAAAACTCTTCTTTGATTTGTCCTGGCCTAGTTGAAAAAGTTAAAATTCGGTCAGACAACGTGACGGCTTCACGAATGTTATGCGTAACAAAAACAACACTCTTTTTTGTTTTCATCACAATTTCCTCAAGTTCCCCATGCAAAATCAACCTTGTTTGTTCATCAAGAGCGGAAAAAGGCTCATCCATCAGCAATATTTTTGGATCTAGCGCCAGTGCCCTGGCAATTGAAACGCGCTGCTTCATTCCTCCGGACAGCTGATGCGGGTAATGATGAATAAATTTAGACATGTGCACCATGGCAAGATAGTAACTTGCAGTTTCTTCAACTTCTTTTTTTGAAAGCTTTCCAGCTGACTTCAATCCAAACGCTACATTTTCAAAAACAGTCAGCCATGGAAACAAAGCCGCTTCTTGAAACACCATCATTTGTTCTGGAACGGGTTTTTTAATTGGATTGTTTTGAAGAAGAATTTCACTTCCTGTATCTGCTTTTTCAAGGCCTGCGATCATTTTAAGAACGGTTGATTTCCCGCATCCTGAGGGACCGAGCAAAGAAACAAATTCTCCTTCTTTTACAAAAAATGAAATATCACTTACTGCTTGAAACACTTCTCCATTTTGCTTAAACGATTTACTGACTTTGTTTAACTGAAGCATATTTATTTGCCTCTCTTCCTAAAGGTTAACTATTCCTATTTGAAAACTTGGTTTAAACAAAAAAATATAATCCTTATTTGTTTAATAAGGATTATATTCACATTATGAAAATGTGCTAATGAAAACTCTGAAAATTATTTTATTCGGTTTAAATGCAAGACAAAAGTACTTTTTAGCATCAAGCTGGTTTAAGCTATTTTTTCAAACTCTGCTGTTTTTCATTAGCAATAAATCCGGAAACAAACACGTTTTTTGGAATTAATGGATGGTTTTTAAGCAGCTGAATGCCTTCCATAATAATCTTTTTTGCTTCCTGAGAACTTGTTAACCAGCTTTTCAAATTGCTTCCAAACGCTTTTACATATTCCAGGGTTTTAATTGTTTTGCTGGAAATTCCTGCTTCTTGAATTTTCAAAAGAAGTTTTTCTCCCGTTACTGCATATTCTCCACTGTTTTTTCTCTAATAATATAAATCTCATCTACATTTTCAGCATAAATAGCCAGCACAATATTTCTAATGGTACAGCCATACGGCTGTGTAATCATTGTTCCAAAACTGGACGCAATAATTAATTGCTCCGCTTTTTTGTTCGTTATAACCGGAAGCAGCGAAGCAGCTGTTTGATCCAGTCCTGTAATCACTAATACTTTTTTTCTTTGTCTTTCTCCATGTTAACTACTATTGTATCCATTGAGCAATTTCAAAATAAATAGGTATTCCAACTACAAGGTTAAAAGGAAATGTAATGCCAAGCGCCAATCCTAAATAAATTGATGG
>JAPSKG010000013.1 GCA_031177795.1 Domibacillus sp. | reverse complement strand
TTGGAAAAGCAAAATCATTGAAAACGGTTGATATCAAAACGCTTGTTTATCCCGGTTTTGCGACGGATTTACAGCAGCCCTTTACAGCTTTGTTAACGAAAGCGGCCGGCTCTGCTATTGTAACTGATACAATTTACCCGGCGCGTTTCAAGCACATTGATGAGCTGCGCCGCATGGGAGCAAATGTGAAAACAGAAGGACGCTCTGCCATTGTCAATGGACCGGTTCAATTGCAGGGAGCAAGAGTAAAAGCAAGTGATTTGCGTGCGGGAGCAGCACTTGTGATTGCCGGTTTAATGGCAGACGGGGTAACGGAAGTGACCGGGCTTGAACATATCGACCGCGGTTACAGCAATCTTACGGAAAAACTAACAGCGCTCGGTGCAACAATTTGGCGTGAAGAAATGTCAGAAGAAGAGTTTCAAGAAATAAAATAAAATTTATTCAACAGGGCTGGTACAACCCAAGGAAGCAGCAGTTATAAACTGCCGGTCTGCCGGAATGCGTTTTTCGCCTGGTATTGCACCGCCCTGAACTAATAAATTTTATGAACGTCAATGAAACAGCTTTGCTTTGTTTTAAGATCTTTTTCAAATGGTTAACACTTTTACACATAGAATAAAAAAATTTGCTGGGACATGCCGAACAAATAGCAAATGTGTTACAATATATAAAAGAATTTGCTATACAGATAGATACATTAGTTGTTTGTTACACGGGAGGAAAGAGATCTATGGAAAGAAGTTTATCGATGGAACTCGTTCGCGTAACAGAAGCGGCAGCACAAGCTTCGGCACGCTGGATGGGGCGTGGTTTAAAAGATGAAGCAGATGGTGCAGCAACTTCAGCAATGCGTGATGTATTTGACACAGTTCCGATGAAAGGAACTGTTGTAATTGGCGAAGGCGAAATGGACGAAGCTCCAATGCTGTATATCGGCGAAAAGCTTGGCACAGGTTATGGCCCTCGCGTAGATGTTGCGGTTGATCCTCTGGAAGGAACCAATATTGTTGCTGCCGGCGGCTGGAATGCTCTTGCTGTACTGGCGGTTGCAGATCATGGCAATTTGCTGAATGCTCCGGATATGTATATGGATAAAATTGCTGTTGGCCCGGAAGCAGTCGGCATGATCGACATTAATGCCTCGGTAACAGATAATTTAAAAGCGGTTGCGAAAGCAAAAAACAAAGATATTGAAGATGTGGTAGCAACGATTTTAAACCGTGAACGCCACCAGCATATCATTGCAGAATTGCGTGCAGCGGGCGCTCGTATTAAACTGATTAATGATGGTGATATTGCCGGGGCAATCAACACAGCATTTGACTCAACAGGTGTAGACATTTTGTTTGGTTCAGGAGGTGCGCCTGAGGGAGTTATTTCCGCAGTGGCATTGAAAGCGCTTGGAGGGGAAATTCAAGGACGCCTTTTGCCTCAAAGTGAACAGGAACTTGAACGATGCAAGCAAATGGGCCTTGATGTAAACAAAGTGCTTCGCATGGAAGACCTGGTGCGTGGAGACGACGCTATTTTTGCAGCCACTGGTGTGACAGATGGCGAACTTCTGCGCGGTGTTCAATTCAAAGGTACATACGCTGAAACCCAGTCAGTGGTTATGCGTGCAAAGTCCGGAACGGTTCGTTTTGTTGATGGCCGTCACAGCTTAAATAAAAAACCAAACCTGGTTATTAAATAACAAGAAAAAACAAACAGCGGTGCAGCCAATCCGGTTCTCCGCTGTTTTATATGATTCAATTCAACAACCACCAGCCTGATAGCTTCTTGATTATCGCCAAAGTATTGCCATCCCTCCCCTAAAAATCATTTTTATAAAAGTGTGGTGCCATAATGGAAGAATTAACAATTAACCATCTTGAAAACTTAAAATTAAAAGAGTTATATGAGCTTGCAAAAACGTATAAAATTTCGTACTACAGCAAGCTTACAAAAAAAGAACTTATTTTTGCTATTTTAAAAGCGCGTGCAGAACAACAAGGCTTCTTTTTTATGGAAGGTGTTCTTGAAATCATCCAATCAGAAGGCTTCGGTTTTCTCCGTCCAATTAATTACTCAGCCAGTTCAGAAGACATTTACATTTCCGCTTCCCAAATTCGCCGTTTTGATCTTCGTAACGGAGATAAAGTTTCCGGAAAAGTTCGCCCGCCAAAAGAAAATGAACGATATTATGGCCTGCTGCACGTAGAAGCCGTTAACGGAGATGATCCTGAAACGGCCAAGGAACGCGTACACTTTCCTGCATTGACACCCCTCTATCCAGACCGTCAAATTCAGCTTGAAGTGGAATCAAAGCACCTGTCAACCCGCATTATGGATCTTGTTTCGCCAGTCGGATTTGGCCAGCGCGGTTTAATTGTCGCTCCTCCAAAAGCAGGGAAAACAATGCTTTTAAAAGAAATTGCCAATTCTATTACCGCAAACCACCCGGAAGCAGAATTAATTGTTCTTTTAATTGACGAACGCCCGGAAGAAGTCACGGATATTGAACGTTCAGTAGAAGCTGAAGTTGTCAGCTCTACGTTTGATGAAGTGCCGGAAAACCATATTAAAGTAGCGGAGCTTGTATTAGAGCGCGCCATGCGCCTTGTTGAGCATAAGCGGGACGTCATTATTTTAATGGATTCCATCACACGGCTTGCCCGTGCGTACAACCTGGTGATTCCGCCAAGCGGGCGCACGCTTTCAGGCGGGATTGACCCGGCTGCTTTCCATCGCCCAAAACGCTTTTTCGGTGCAGCCCGAAACATTGAAGAAGGCGGCAGCTTAACCATTCTTGCCACCGCTCTCGTGGACACTGGTTCACGTATGGACGATGTGATTTACGAAGAATTTAAAGGGACAGGCAACATGGAGCTGCACCTTGACCGTTCTCTTGCTGAGCGCCGTATTTTCCCGGCAATCGATATTCGCCGTTCGGGTACGCGGAAAGAAGAATTGCTTATTGCAAAAGAACAGCTTGAGATGGTTTGGGCCATTCGAAAAACCATGTCTGATGCACCTGATCTTGCTGATAAAGTGCTGCGCCGCTTGCGCCAAACAAAGAGCAACGAAGACTTTATTGCCCAGCTTCTTGCTGAAACAAAGAAAAATGGCACATCGAAAAAAATGCTTTAATCTATTTGCATTACAACCGGATGCCTGTTATAATCTAATTTGTGTGGTTTAAAGATTTTTGGGAGGCAGCTGCCTAACCCCTTAATAATAACTCTGTTTCGGAATGACTCAGGGCGGAAGGAGAGAAAAAACATGCAAGCAGGACTTCATCCTAACTACAAAACAGCATTTGTTAAATGTGCATGCGGAAATGAGTTTCAAACTGGTTCCGTTAAAGAAGAAATTCGTGTAGAGGTTTGCTCTGAATGCCATCCATTCTATACTGGACGTCAGAAGTTTGCTGATGCAGGCGGACGTGTGGATCGCTTCAACAAAAAATACGGCCTTAAAGATCAAGCAAGATAATGATAGAAAGAAACAGGCAAGGAGTGCAAACTGCTTGCCTGTTTTTTTGTGCATAATAACGTAAAACAACAATCCGCGAAAGGTTTTTTCGCGGATTGTTGACTGAATAAATCAAGTGTTTATCAGCAGTTTAAATGCTTTTGCTTCTTTTTTTAAAAGGAAAGAAACAAGCAGCTTTTTTTAAAAGTGAGTGAAAACAACGGAGGGACAAAAGGGTATGGCCCAGCTTTTTTTCAAATATGGCGCAATGAACAGCGGAAAATCAATTGAGATTTTAAAGGTAGCCCACAATTACGAAGAACAAAATAAATGTGTGCTTCTTTTTACATCGGGGCTTGATACACGTGATGAGGTTGGATATATTTCAAGCCGTATCGGCCTTCGCCGGCAGGCACAGCCGATATTTGAAGAAACCAATGTATATGAAGAAGTAAAGAAAAACCCGTTAAACCCATCCTGTGTATTAATTGACGAAGTGCAGTTTTTATCGAAAAAGCATGTGTTGCAGCTTGCTCAAATTGTCGATCAGCTTCACATTCCTGTAATGGGATTTGGTTTAAAAAATGACTTTCAAAATGAGTTATTTGAAGGCAGCCAATACATGCTTATTTATGCGGACAAAATTGAGGAAATGAAAACAATCTGCTGGTTTTGCGAACGAAAAGCAACGATGAATCTGCGTATAGATGAAGCGGGAAAACCTGTTTATACAGGAGAACAAATTCAAATAGGCGGAAATGATTCGTATTACCCGGTTTGCCGGAAATGCCATCAAAATCCGCCGCTTTAAAGCTAAAGACACTTTTTAAACAAGCAAAGAAATTTCGCACTGCTTGTTTAAGAGGTGTTTTTTTTAGAGAAAAAAATAAAAAGCAAAAATCAGTTCTTTACATAACAGGAAGGTCTTTCATGAATTTTGTCGAATTAAGCAAGGAGATAACAAATGAAAGGAGCCGAAGCAGTGCCAAAAGACAAGCAGCAGCTTCAAAAAATTTGGAAGCGCTTTATAGAAGAAGATGATATAGCAGACAGCCGCCTTGATCCTTTTATTCAAGCTTCCTGGATGCGTTCTAAAAAAAATGGTGTAAATGCTTTTCGCCCTGGAGGATCAGTCTCGGAAAAAAAGCTGGAAAAAACCTTAAAGGAAAAATCGCTGCTCATTAAAGTGTCTCTGCCGCTTATGGAAAGTCTTTATGCTTTGGTGGAAGGTTCTGGATTTGTTGTTATTTTATGTGATGAAACCGGCATGTTATTAAAAGTGATCGGAGACGAAGAAACGGTACGGGAAGCGAAAAAAATGTCGTTTATAGAAGGAGCAAGCTGGAATGAGCAAGAGCTTGGCACAAACGCAATCGGGACAGCGATTGTGGAAGAAAAGCCGCTCCAGATTTATGCCCATGAGCATTATTGTGCTGCTTGCCATGCTTGGACTTGTTCCGCTGCCCCGATTCGTGGAAAGCAAGGAGAGGTCATTGGTGTACTTAATATGTCAGGGCCGTTTGATAAAGTAAATCCCCACACACTGGGAATGGTGGTTTCAGCTGTGAAAGCAATTGAAACTCATCTTCAGCTGCTTGAGAAATCTGAAAAAAACGAGCTTATGCAGCGCTATTTAGAAGCAACCACCAACACCTTAAAAGATGGATTATTAATTATGGATAAAAGCGGGCAAATTGTAAAAATCAACGATGCCCTGCAGCAAATCACAGGAATGGATGAAAAAGATTTAACGGGAAAACTTGTTTTTTCTGTTTTTAAAAATCGCATTTTTCAAGAAGTACTAAAAGGGCCGGCTGGATCAGGCGATAAAGAAATTCGTCTGAAGGTCAGCGGAAAAGAAGAAAGAAAGCATGTTCTTCTCAGCATACAGCCTATTGATGGAGGCATTGGCTGGCTTATTCAGTTTAAAGAAATTCATCAAGTGCGAAAGTTCATAAATGCCATGACGGGCAGCCAGGCAAAAGTAACCTTTCAAGAAATCATTGGACAGGACCCTGCATTTTTACAGCAAATCCAAGAAGCCAAACAAGCTGCGCTAACAAACGCTAACGTGCTTCTTTTGGGAGAAAGCGGAACAGGAAAAGATGTATTTGCCCAGGCGATACACAATGCAGGAGAACGAAGAAACAAACCGTTCATAGCGATTAACTGCGGTGCCATCCCGCGTGATTTGCTTGGCAGTGAGTTGTTTGGCTACGAAGAAGGGGCTTTTACCGGGGCAAGAAAAGGCGGGAGTCCAGGAAAGTTTGAATTAGCGGACGGCGGTACTATTTTTTTAGATGAAATTGGTGAAATGTCACTGGAAATGCAAGTCGTACTGCTGCGTGTTCTTCAAACAAAAGAAGTGATCCGCATCGGTGGGCATCGGGTGCTGCCGGTCAACGTCCGGATTATTGCGGCGACAAATAAAAAGCTGGAAGAAGAAGTGAAAAAAGAAACATTCCGCGAAGATTTGTTTTATCGGCTGAATGTCATTCCCATCCAAATTTTGCCGCTTCGCGAACGAAAAAAAGACATCCCGCTGCTTGCCAGATATTTTATAAGTGAGTGCGGGCGGAAGATCGGGAAGAAAATAAACAGTTTTTCGCCGGCAGTAAAAGAAGCGCTTTGCAATTATCACTGGCCGGGCAATGTCCGTGAACTTCAAAATGTTTTAGAGCGCTCTATTCATAAAACAGCTGGTCCAGTGATTGAACTGCAATCCCTGCCGAATGACCTTTTTCGAAGGGAGCCCTCGAAGCATTTTTATGCTTCAAAGCCGGCCATGAAAAAAGAAGAATGGAAAAAGCAAGCACTCATGCAAGCATTAATGATGCATGACAATAATTATAGCCGGGCGGCTAAAAGCCTTGGCATATCCCGAAGCACGCTTTACCGCCAGCTGGAACAGTTTCAATTAAAATAACTGTACGTTTATGAAACAACTGTCCCATTTTAAAACAAAAATTGTTTTAAAATGGGACAGTTTTTTGTTTTTAATTCTTTATTTTGTAAGCGAATACATAAAAAGATAGGTTTAAATAGAAGTTTCCTAGATTGGCACAAGACTTGCAGCTAAAAAAGAGAATCACCTCATAACTAAAGGAGGCTTTACTATGACGATTCCTGTTGAAAAAGCAAAGTGGATGTACGAAACAATGGCGAAAATCCGGTATTTTGAAGATGAGATGGAAAAAGCGTACGGTGAAGGCAAAAGCCCGGTATTTAATATTGGGGCAGGACCAGTTCCGGGAGAAATGCATTTAGCAACGGGGCAGGAACCGGCAGCTGTGGGAATCTGCGCCCATTTAACAGCAGAGGACACGGTTACGTCGCCTCACCGCCCGCATCATCATGCTATTGCCAAGAACGTAGACCTTAATAAAATGACTGCTGAAATTTTCGGAAAAGCAACAGGCCTTAGCAAAGGAAAAGGCGGCCATATGCATTTATTTGATCCAGCTGTGAAATTTTCATGCGGCGGGATTGTCGGGGCAGGCATTCCACACGCGGTTGGAGCAGCGCTGGCAGCCCAAATGAAAAACAAAGACTGGGTAGCAGTAGCGTTTATTGGCGAAGGCGCCGCAAACCAGGGTTCTTTTCATGAATCATTAAACATGGCGGGCCTTTGGAAGCTTCCTTTAATTATTGTGGTTGAAAATAATGAGTATGGAATTTCCGTATCAAAAAAAGCTTCTACAGCCATCGAATCAAATGATAAACGGGCAGCCGCTTACTCAAATGTGGCGGGTGCTTATGTAAAGGATAATGACCCGGAAGAAATGTACCGGGTTTCAGAAGAAGCAGTAAGACGCGCGCGCAGCGGAGAAGGCCCGACTATTATTGAAATTGAAACGTACCGCTACCTTGGCCATTTCCAGGGAGATCCGGAATTATACCGTGAACAAAGCGAAGTGCCTTCTTTAAGAGAAAAAGACCCAATCTTAAAATGGAAAAATGAATTGATTGAAAAGTTTTCTGTGCCCGTCCAGGAAATTCAGGAAATGGAAAATCGGGCCCGGCAAGCAGTAGACGATGCTTATCGGTTTGCGCGTGAAAGTGAAGAGCCGGTTCTTTCATCTGCTCTTGAAGATGTTTTTATTTAACCGCCAGCTATTTTACTAATAAAAACGGAAAGGAAATGATGAAAGATGACAACAACAAAACAGCGGATGTTAACAGGAAACAAAGCTATGGCTGAAGCAATTGCAATTGAGATGGAACGAAATCCGGATGTGTTTGTGCTTGGGGAAGATGTCGGAAAATACGGCGGCATTTTCGGATCGACGCAGGGGCTTATTGACCGGTTTGGAGAAAAGCGTGTTATCGATACGCCTATTTCAGAAACCGCATTTATCGGAGCGGCCATCGGAGCTGCTGCAGAAGGCATGCGCCCAATTGTAGAGCTGATGTTTGTTGACTTTTTCGGCGTCTGCATGGACCAAATTTATAATCATATGGCCAAAATTCCTTATATGTCGGGCGGCAATGTAAAACTGCCGATGGTTTTAATGACTGCAGTGGGCGGCGGTTACTCGGATGCCGCGCAGCACTCGCAAACATTATATGCAACATTTGCTCATTTGCCGGGAATGAAAGTTGTGGCCCCTTCTACACCATACGACTTAAAAGGCATGATGGCATCAGCGATCCGGGACGATAATCCGGTTGTGTTTATGTTCCATAAATCACTTCAGGGGCTGGGCTGGATGGACCCGCTTGATGCAGCAGTAGGCGAAGTGCCGGAAGGAGAGTACACAGTTCCGCTTGGAAAAGCCAAAGTGGTGCGGGAAGGAAAAGACGTTACGATTGTCGGGCTGCAAATGACAATGCATTATGCGCTTGAAGCCGCAGCAAAACTGCAGGAAGAAGGCATTGAAGCAGAAGTAATTGATTTACGTTCACTGGCGCCTCTTGACCGTGACACCATTATTGAGTCCGTGAAAAAAACCCATCGTCTTGTAGTGGTAGATGAAGATTATTTATCGTACGGAATGACAGCTGAAGTTTCTGCCAGTGTAGCAGAAAGTGCTTTATACGAGCTGGAAGCGCCAATTCGCCGTATTGCTATCCCGGATGTACCGATCCCATACAACCGAAAGCTTGAGCAATATGTACTTCCGGGAGCGCAGCGTATTTATGACGAAGTAATTCAATTAATGAACGAATAAGTGAGGGAGGAGCGCTATGACAAACGCTACGTTAATATCCGTAACCCTTCCGCGGCTTTCAGACAGCGGCGATGAAAGCGTGATTGTTTTTTGGCATAAAACGGTAGGGGACAAAGTAAAGCAAGGAGACGTTTTAGTAGAAGTGCAGACGGAAAAAGCTGTTACTGAAATTGAAGCGGCTGCCGACGGCCTGCTGGCAAAAATTTTTGTGGCAAGAGGAGAGGTCGCTTCTGTTGGTGATGTATTGGCAGAAATTGAAACACTGCCAGCGGGCGAAAAAGAAAAAAAAGAACCAAAAGAGCCGTTTGTCCAGGCTGCACCGCGCGTGCGTAAATTGGCGAAAGAGCTGGGAGTTAATCTGGCAGATATTTCTCCTACGGGGGCAAATGGCCGCCCGACAGAAGAAGATGTCCGGCGGTTTGCCGGACAAACAGCTGAAGCAGAACCGGAAACACCTGGCCAAAAACCGCGTGTGATTGCTGCTCCTTCTGTTCGAAAATATGCACGTTCAAAAGGAATAAATATTGATGAGATAAAAGCAGAAAAAGAAAACGGGCGAATTACAACAAATGATATCGATCATTATCTGGCTCAATCCGCTTCTTTGCCAGAAAAAGAAAAAGAAGTGTTTGTTTCAAATAAAGAAAGCGGCGCGGTAACTGTGGAAAAAATGTCGGCTGTCCGCAAGGCAATTTCTTCTGCCATGACAAAATCAAAGCAAACCATTCCTCATGTTACTCATTTTGGCCAGGCGGAGGTATCAGAGCTGGTTCGGCTGCGCAGTGCCTGGAATGAAAGTGCCGATGAAAAAATTACGTACCTTCCGATTATTATAAAAGCGTTTGTGCACACGTTAAAAAAGCACCCGGCATTAAACGCATCAATAAAAGAAGAAACCGACGAAGTTATCTACAAACATTTTTACCATATCGGTATTGCTGTGCAAACACAAGGAGGCCTTCTTGTACCGGTTTTAAAACATTGTGAACAAAAATCCATTGCCGCCATCGCAAGAGAGCTGCGTGAAGCAACAGAAAAAGCCCGTACAGGCAAGCTGGCCGTTAACGATATGCAGGGAGGGACAAGCACGATTTCCAATATTGGATCTTCACAAGGAAGTTGGTTTACACCGGTAATCCGCCATCCGGAAACCGCCATTTTAGGAATTGGCATGATTGAAAAACAGCCTGTGGTGAAAAAAGATGAAATTGTGATTGGAGAAGTTTTATCTATTTCATTAAGCTACGACCATCGGTTAATTGACGGAGCAGAAGCCCAGGCAGCGTTAAATGACTTAAAAGCCGTTCTTGAAAATCCAGCAAAACTGTTTATGGAACTTTCTTAAAAACCGGCGCAGCATTGTCGAAGTGAATACCTCTATATTATAATGAAAACATTATGGAAAAAAGGTAGAGGTGACCGGCATGTTTGACCGACTGCAGGCGGTAGAGGACCGCTATGATAAATTAAATGAACTGTTAAGCGATCCCGATGTCGTGAATGATCCTAAAAAGCTTCGTGATTATTCAAAAGAGCAGTCTGATATTCAAGAAACGGTGGAAGTGTACCGTGAATACAAAAAAGCAAAAGAGCAGTTTGCGGATGCAAAAGCAATGCTTGATGACAAGCTTGATGCTGATATGCGCGAAATGGTAAAAGAAGAATTATCAGAGCTTGAAACAGCACTTGCTGAACTGGAAGCCCGCTTGAAAATTTTGCTGATCCCAAAAGATCCAAATGACGACAAAAACGTAATCATGGAAATTCGCGGTGCAGCCGGAGGCGATGAAGCGGCACTGTTTGCAGGTGATTTATACCGCATGTATTCTCGTTACGCAGAAGCGAATAATTGGAAAATTGATGTGATTGAAACAAGTACCACGGGCGTTGGCGGCTATAAAGAAATTATTTTCATGATTAACGGGCGCGGTGCCTACTCCAAACTAAAATACGAAAATGGAGCCCACCGTGTACAGCGTGTGCCAGAAACAGAATCAGGCGGGCGCATTCATACGTCAACAGCTACTGTTGCCGTAATGCCGGAAACAGAAGAAGTAGAAGTGGAAGTGCATGATAAAGATATTCGCGTGGATACGTTTGCTTCAAGTGGACCGGGAGGCCAGTCCGTTAATACAACCATGTCCGCGGTGCGTTTAACTCATTTGCCAACAGGCATTGTAGTTTCCTGCCAGGATGAAAAATCGCAAATTAAAAACAAAGAAAAAGCCATGAAAGTGCTGCGTGCGCGTATTTACGATAAGTTCCAAAAAGAAGCGCAGGCGGAATACGATGCAGTGCGGAAATCAGCAGTTGGCACAGGTGACCGCTCAGAACGGATCCGCACTTATAATTTTCCGCAAAACCGTGTAACGGACCACCGCATTGGCTTAACGATTCAAAAGCTTGATCAAATCCTTGAAGGAAAAATTGGCGAGGTTATTGATGCATTAATAGTAGAAGAGCAGTCAAGCCGCCTTGAAAATCTGGAGGATTAACCGGTGGAACAAAACGTAAAAGTGTATGAAGCCCTGAGATGGGCTTCTTCTTATTTAACAGAGCATGGAAGAGATGCGAATGCGAGCGAAATTATTATGAAACATGTACTGCAGGCAGAGCGGTCTGCTATGCTCGCTCGTCTGCAGGAAACGCTGACAGAGGAACAAGCAGCAGAATTTAAGCGTCTCTCTAAGCTCCATGCAGATGGAGTTCCTGTCCAGCATTTGCTTGGAAAAGAAGAGTTTTACGGTCGCCCGTTTGTCGTTAACCGTGATGTGCTGATTCCCCGCCCTGAAACGGAAGAGCTGGTGTACCACGCTTTAGAAAAAATTAAATCGCTTCAAGAACCGGTCATAGCGGACATTGGCACCGGAAGTGGAGCTATCGCCATTACGATGAAAGCAGAGCGCCCGGATGCCGATGTTTATGCGGTTGATTTGTCCGAAAAAGCTTTGGAAACAGCTTTAAAAAACGCTGCAGCTCTGGAAACAAACGTTGCCTTTTTTCACGGAGACTTGCTTGAGCCGCTTATAAAACAAAAAATCAAAGTTGATCTTCTCCTGTCCAACCCGCCTTATATTCCTGCAGGAGAACAAAGCACTTTATCAACAGTAGTAGTAGACTACGAGCCCCACATGGCGCTTTTTGGCGGAGAAGATGGACTAGATTTATATCGCAAAATGGCAGAGCAGCTTCCATTGCTATTAAAATCTGGCGGTATCGTCGGTGTGGAAACAGGTGCTGGCCAAACAAAAGACGTTGCGGCACTTTTTCAAGCGGCATTCCCGGACGGAAAAGTAGAAAGAATTAATGATATTAACGGAAAAGATAGAATGGTATTTTTACACGTTTAAAAAAATCCAGTCCCGGCGATACTGATTGCCGGGAGGGATTTTAAATGAAAAACAACAAAACAAAACTAATAACAATCATTTTATATTTATATGGTTTGTCGGCAGCTGCTATTTTTATGATGTATTTTGCTCCTGCTAATCAAGCAGCAGGGGGCATCCCGGAAGAAGCAATTCGGATTCGCGTTGTCGCCCATGACAACAGCAAAACAGAACAAGCAAAAAAAGAAAAAGTGCATCTTGCAGTAGCTGAGCAAATAAGCGAATGGGCAAGAAAAGCTAATTCTGCCGAACAATCCCGGGCTCTTATCCTGGAAAACATGACTGAAATTCAAGAAATTGCTTCTCAAACAGCCGGAGAAAAAGTGGCTGTTACATTTGGGCAGGAAAAATTTCCGCCAAAACAATTTGGCCGCTTTGTTTATCCGCCTGGATCTTATGAGTCGCTGGTTGTGACAATTGGAGAAGGAAAAGGCGAAAATTGGTGGTGCGTGTTGTATCCTGCGCTTTGTTTCCCTGAAGAACAGCAAGAAGAAACAAAATATAAATGGGCGATTATTGAATTTTGGGGACAACTGAGAAATTAAATGAATTTTTCTGAATATATCCACACTCATCCACAGGGTTATGCACAAAATAAAAGAAGTTATTAACATCTTGTGCATAACTCTGTGTAAAAAAAAGTCGATTTTTGATATACATATAGGAAAATATGATTAAATTGAGATTTTAATGAATAAAAAACAAAGGGGATCACCATGAATACTAAACATTGGGTTGTGGATAATTATCAAGATATTCGTCAACATTATCCACAGATAAAAGAAGCTGCCGCGTTTCTTCAGCAAGGAGAGGTAGTGGCTTTTCCAACAGAAACGGTTTATGGCCTTGGAGGCCAAGTAAAATTAAACAGCGCTGTGGAAAAAATTTTTCAAGCAAAAGGCCGTCCTTCAGACAATCCGTTAATTGTCCACATTGCTGATCAAGCAGATGTGGAAAAACTCGCTTGCTCTATTCCACATTATGCATACAAACTAATGGAAGCTTTTTGGCCGGGCCCGCTGACAGTTATTTTGCCCCGGAAAAAAGGTGAAGTTTCCGAGCTTGTAACAGCCGGACTTGATACAGTGGCAATTCGCATGCCGGACCACCCGGCAGCACTTGCGCTTATTAAAGAAGCGGGTGTGCCGGTTGCAGCGCCAAGTGCAAACCGTTCTGGAAAACCAAGCCCTACAACCGCCAGGCATGTTCTTGATGATTTAAACGGCCGGATTGCCGGTGTGATCGATGGAGGAGAAACGGGAGTGGGAATTGAGTCAACAGTAGTTGATTGCACCGGGCCTTTTCCAATTGTGCTTCGGCCTGGTGGCGTAACCGAAAAAGAAATCGAACAGCTGACTGGAAAAGCCGCAACAAATGCCGTATTAAAAAATAAAGAAGAAGCGCCAAAAGCACCGGGCATGAAATACGCCCACTATGCTCCGGAAGCGCCGCTTTACTTAATAGAAGGAACACAGGAGACCATACAGAAAACAGTGGATAAGTGGCGTGCAGACGGAAAAAAAGTAGGCGTGCTGACCACGGAAGAAAACCAAAAGCGTTATTTGGCCGATACCGTAATTGCGTGCGGCAGGCGTGACGACTTAACGACGGTGGCGAAAAATTTATATAGCGCGCTGCGTTTATTTAATGAACAACCTGTTGATGTGATTTTTGCCGAACCGTTTCCAAAAGAAGGCGTCGGGGAAGCAATCATGAACAGGCTGGAAAAAGCAGCGGGGCATAAATGGATAGTCGGCTGATCTTTGAATCAGCCGGCTTTTTTTGTGGATAAAAAAGGACAAGCAGAATATAGATAAGCATGGACATTCTCATTTTATCTCTAGCGTTGTCGGCGGATGCATTCGGGGCAGCATTAGCGGTTGGCATGAGGCGTATGGGCATGTCAGACCGGCTTGTGTTAAGTGCGGCAGTAGGAATTATGCATGTTCTTATGCCGCTTGCCAGCATAACAGCTGGAAGTGAGTTATATGCACTATTTGGAGATATATTGTATTCATTAGGCGGCATCGTACTGGCGTTAACAGGAATTCAAATGATACTTTCCTTGTTTAAAGAAGAAGAAACCATAAAAAAGCCAGCGGGGCTTGGCGTCTTTGTTTTTGCATTCGGGGTAAGCATCGATAGCTTTTCAACTGGCTTGTCCCTTGGAGTGCTCGGAGTGGATAAAGCTGTTGCGGTGGCAAGCTTTGGAATATGCACAACCATCATAACGATGGCCGGCCTGCTGCTTAGCAGCCGGGTCAATAAAGCAGCCGGCAAAGCAGGAGAAGCAGCCGGCGGCCTTTTGTTGCTCCTTATTGGAATTAAATGGGTTATCTCGTTGTGAACAGTCCTTTTCTTTGTGAAAAGGGCTATTTTCATGTAAATCAATCTATTATAATGAAAAAAACAGAGAGAAAGGTGGCTGAAATGAATATTTTATTTGTATGCACAGGGAACACATGCAGGAGTCCAATGGCAGAAGCCATTTTGCGGTTTAAGAAGCCAGACTGGAATGTAAAATCCGCAGGGCTGTTTGCAAGCCAGGGCGCTTCTGCTTCACACGGCACATCAACCGTTCTTTCAGAAAAAGGAATTTCATTTTCTCATGTTTCTACTCAGCTAACAGAAAAACTTCTTGAGTGGGCTGATGCAGTATTAACAATGACGGCGTCTCACAAGCAAACCATTGATATTCATTTTCCGCAGTTTCGCAATAAGACATTTACCTTAAAAGGATTAGATGGAGATGTTGTTGACCCGTTTGGCGGATCAGTACATGAATACCGAAAAACGTTTGATGAACTAGAGAGCTACATTGAAAAATGGCTGGCGGCAAACAAAAAAGGACAATAAAGAAAAAGCAGCAGCAATGCAACAACTTATAATGCTGCGTACATAAAAGAAAGTATTGGTTTTACCGCCGCCGGGGCTTTAGCAAAAGGGTTCCGGCTTTTTTACAGCTAATCCTGCAAAAAAAGCCGCAGTGTCAACGATTGTTTTAAATTGTCGTTTCCGATCTAAATATGAGAAACTATATAAAAAGAATGCATGAAAGGAGCTTTTAAATATGAAAGTCGCAATTGCATCAGACCACGGTGGGATAAACATCCGTGAAGAGCTAAAAAGTTTGCTTGAAGAACTTGGAATTGAGTACAAAGATTTTGGCTGTGACTGTAGCACTTCCGTTGATTACCCGGATTACGCGCTTCCAGTGGCGAAAAAAGTGGCAGACGGAGAATTTGACCGCGGCATTTTGATTTGCGGCACTGGCATTGGAATGTCTATTGCTGCAAATAAAGTAAAAGGCATTCGCTGTGCGCTTGTCCATGATGTTTACAGCGCCAGGTTAACGCGCCAGCATAATGACACAAACATGATTGCGATGGGAGAGCGGGTTATCGGCGCAGGCCTTGCGCGTGAAATTGCCCAAACATGGCTAACAACAGAGTTTGAAGCAGGCCGCCATGCAAATCGAATCGGAAAAATTACAGAGTACGAAAAGAGTGAACAATAATGAACTCACTCGCGGCAATAAAAAAAGAACTTCAGTCTCTTTTAGCGGAACTTCACGAACAAGCCCAGTTTAAACGAGGGCAATTATTCGTCATTGGCTGTTCAACGTCAGAAGTGTCGGGCGGCCGAATTGGAACAGCCGGCACAGATGAAATAGCTGCGGCACTTTATGAAGTTTTTGATTCTTTTGCCCGAGAAACAGGTGTTTACCTTGCTTTTCAATGCTGTGAACATTTAAACCGGGCCATTGTGCTCGAACAAGAAACAGCCGCGAAATTTGGCTATGAAGAAGTAGCGGCAGTGCCGGTACGCACCGCAGGCGGTGCCATGGCTTCTTATGCCTTCCGCCAAAAAAATTGTGTGCTTGTTGAATTTATTAAAGCAGATGGAGGAATTGATATAGGAGATACCTTTATCGGCATGCATTTAAAGCACGTGGCTGTTCCGGTCCGTGTTTCAGGCAATACCGTGGGGGCTGCCCATGTAACAATGGCAAAAACCCGTCCGAAGTTAATAGGCGGGCCGCGTGCTGTTTATGAAAAAACGAATGTAATCGATTTAAATGGACCGGAATGTTAAGGAATTGCATATTTTTTTGTTCGAAAACGAGCTTTTTCATAAGAAAACACGTTAAAAAACAGAAAATGCAGTTGAAAGATTCGAAAAACATGTTATGATGAAAGAGGATTTTTTAACGGGAAATATTTTAAATCCGTTTTAAGCGGATTACTTTTATTATTTATGTACACATTCAGGAAGGGGAACAATGATGAGTAAAATTCAAGCGCAAGACCCGGCTGTATTTGCAGCAATTGAGGACGAACTAAAACGCCAGCAAACGAAAATTGAGCTGATCGCTTCAGAAAACTTTGTATCAGAAGCAGTAATGGAAGCACAAGGATCTGTTTTAACGAATAAATATGCAGAAGGATATCCAGGCAAACGTTATTATGGCGGCTGTGAACACGTAGATGTAGTCGAAGACTTGGCGCGTGAGCGTGCAAAACAAATCTTTGGTGCAGAGTATGTAAACGTTCAGCCTCACTCAGGTGCGCAGGCAAACATGGGTGTTTACTTTGCAATCTTAGAACAAGGCGACACGGTTCTTGGCATGAATTTATCTCATGGCGGCCACTTAACACACGGAAGCCCGGTTAACTTCAGCGGCGTGCAGTACAACTTTATTGAATACGGTGTAACAAAAGACGAGCAAGTAATCGATTATGAAGATGTACGCCAAAAAGCGCTTGAGCACAAACCAAAACTAATCGTTGCCGGTGCAAGTGCTTACCCGCGTGCGATTGACTTTGCAAAATTCCGCGAAATCGCAGATGAAGTTGGCGCATACTTGATGGTTGACATGGCTCATATTGCTGGTCTTGTAGCAGCAGGCCTGCACCAAAATCCAGTTCCTTACGCTCACTTTGTTACAACAACAACTCATAAAACATTGCGCGGCCCGCGTGGCGGCATGATTTTATCAACAGAAGAATTCGGCAAAAAGTTTGATAAATCTATTTTCCCTGGTATTCAGGGCGGTCCTCTTATGCATGTAATTGCAGCAAAAGCAGTTGCTTTTGGCGAAGCGTTGCAAGATGATTTTAAAGTGTACGCTCAAAACATCATTGACAATGCAAGCCGTTTGGCAGAAGGCTTGAAAAACGAAGGAATCGACATTGTATCCGGCGGAACAGACAACCACCTTCTTTTGATCGATCTTCGCTCACTTGGTTTAACAGGAAAAGTAGCGGAAGCGGTATTGGATGAAGTGGGTATCACAGTAAACAAAAACACAATTCCTTACGATCCGGAAAGCCCATTTGTAACAAGCGGCGTTCGTATTGGCACAGCAGCTGTTACATCACGCGGCTTTGATCTTGCGGCAATGGACGAAGTAGCATCAATCATTGCAAAAACATTGAAAAACCATGATGACGAAGCAGTATTAAAAGAATCAGCAGAACGCGTTTTAGCGCTAACTTCAAAATACGCTTTATACCAAGAAGCATAAGTTTCACTTGGCTGCCGGCTTAAAACCGGCAGCTTTTATTTTGGCTTTTATAAAAAAAGCAAGAGCTTTATTGTAAAATACGCCCGCTTGTTTCACGCTTTGGTCATTTTGTTGCCCGCCTCCCGCTTTTCAAGTAAAATAGGGGTGACTTTGAATGAGCGTCTAACAAGGAGTGAAACAATGGGAAAAGTATATGTATTCGACCATCCATTAATTCAGCATAAGCTGACAAGGATCCGCGATAAAAACACAGGAACAAAAGAGTTTCGTGAGTTAACAGATGAAGTGGCTGCTTTGATGGCGTTTGAAATCACTCGTGATTTGCCGCTGGAAGAAGTAACAGTCCAAACCCCGGTTTGTGATGCGAAAACAAAAGTGCTTGCCGGGAAAAAGCTGGGCATTGTACCGATTTTACGGGCAGGCATCGGCATGGTAGACGGTGTTTTAAAATTGATTCCTGCGGCAAAAGTGGGGCATATCGGCTTGTACCGCGATCCGGAAACGCTGCAGCCGGTTGAGTATTATGTGAAGCTGCCGACAGATGTGGAAGACCGTGATTTTATTGTGGTAGATCCTATGCTGGCTACAGGCGGATCAGCCGTTGAAGCAATTAACTCGCTGAAAAAGCGCGGAGCAAAAAACATAAAATTCATGTGCTTAATCGCTGCTCCAGAAGGAGTAGAAGCATTGAAAGAAGCCCACCCGGATGTGGATATTTATATTGCGGCACTTGATGAAAAGCTAAATGAAAAAGGTTATATTGTACCAGGGCTCGGCGACGCCGGCGACCGTTTATTCGGTACAAAATAAAGCAGACAGGTGGAGAGAAAATGAATCGCCCGATTAAGGTAATGACGATTTTTGGCACGCGCCCGGAAGCAATTAAAATGGCGCCTCTTGTTTTGGAGTTAAAAAAACGTCCGGACGAATTTCAAGCAATTGTTACCGTTACAGCACAGCATCGCCAAATGCTTGACCAGGTGCTCGACATTTTTAGCATAACGCCAGATTATGACTTGAATATTATGAAAGACCGCCAGACATTAATCGATGTAACAACGCGCGGGCTTGAAGGCCTTGATAAAGTCATGAAAGAAGTACAGCCGGATATCGTGTTAGTTCACGGTGATACAACAACAACGTTTGTGGCAAGTCTTGCGGCTTTTTATAATCAAATTGCAGTTGGCCATGTTGAAGCTGGCCTGCGCACATGGAATAAATATTCTCCATTCCCTGAAGAAATGAATCGCCAGTTAACTGGCGTAATGGCAGATCTTCACTTTTCACCAACAGCACAGTCTGAACAAAATCTGTTAAATGAAAATAAAACTCCAGAAACCATTTTTGTAACAGGGAACACAGCAATTGACGCACTAAAAACAACGGTAAAAGAAGAATACGAACATGAAGTGCTGCAAAAACTTGGCTCCGACCGCCTTGTTTTAATGACTGCGCATCGCCGGGAAAACCTCGGTGAACCGATGAAAAACATGTTCCGTGCGATTAAGCGCCTTGTAGAAGACCATGATGGAATTCAAGTTGTGTATCCAGTGCATTTAAATCCAGTGGTGCGGGAAACGGCAGATGCCATCCTTGGCAATGATCCGCGCATTCATTTAATTGAGCCGCTGGATGTTATTGATTTTCATAATTTTGCAGAACGTGCACATATTATCTTGACGGACTCGGGAGGCGTTCAAGAAGAAGCGCCGTCACTTGGCGTACCGGTTCTTGTTTTGCGTGATACAACGGAGCGTCCTGAAGGAATTGAAGCAGGCACATTAAAGCTTGCGGGAACAGATGAAGAAACCATTTATTCACTTGCTTCAGAATTGCTTACTGATGAAGCCACTTATCAAAAAATGTCGAAAGCGTCTAATCCTTACGGAGACGGAGAAGCTTCACGCCGAATTTGTGACGCTATTCGCTATTATTTCAAAGCATCTTCCGAAAAGCCGGAACGATTTAACGTAAAATAATGAAAAAAGGTCGTCTGCAAAACGGACGACCTTC
>JAPSKG010000218.1 GCA_031177795.1 Domibacillus sp. | reverse complement strand
TTTTGCTTTTTCCCTTGCCGCTCTTGGAAGCCAATCCGCTTTTCTAAGGCCATCAAGAATCGCTCCGCGAATCCGAAAAGAAGCATACGTGTCAAACTTTAAATCACGTGAAGGTTCAAACTTAAGAATGGCATCAAAAAGTCCTGCCATCCCAAAACTAGCAATCTCTTCTCTACTGACGGTTTTCGGCAAAGCGGCGCTTAAACGGCGACAATGAAACGTCACAAGAGGCATATAACGCGCTACAAGCGCATCACCATCATCCGGATGCTGCTTTTGTTTCCATCTTTCCCATAGCATCTGTTCTTCCTGCGGCTTTAACTTCGACATTTTGCGCCTCCTCTCGACACAATGCGCTTGCGTTACCAGTCTTTCTTTCATTTTAAAGAAAATCTTTATGTTTGCCAACAATAGACATAAAAAAGCAGAGTGTTTGCCACCTCTGCTTTTTTTATTCAAGTAAAATTTTCAAGAATGCTGAAAAACAATTTATTTTAAAAGACAAGAACGTTACCAAGGTTTTCCGCAAAAAGGAAAGCACTGTTTTATCCTTTCTTCTTATCAAAAAAACGGCGGATTTTCGACATAAAACCGGTTGTTTCTTCTGCTGCCGGAGGTACATCGGCAAACTGCCTCACAAGTTTATCAAATGACACTGAAATTTTGGCTTTTGGATGAAAAATTGTAAAAGGCTGACCTGCATTTACTGATTTTCGAACAAGCGGATCTTCAGGCAGTAAACCGAGAACAACAGGAGTTGTATTTAAAAACGTTTCAATTGTGTTTTTCAAACGGCCGACAGTGATTTCTCCTTCTTCTTCCGTATCAATTCTGTTGCATACAAGGTAAAACTTTTTCTTGCGGTCCCGCAAGTGAATAAACTTTACCATGGAATATGCATCTGTTATAGCAGTTGGCTCCGGAGTAGTTACTGCCATTACTCCTTCTGCCGCTTCTAATATGTTTAAACTTTCTTTCGATGCTCCTGCGCCCATATCAAAAATCAAATAATCAAATTCATTAACAAGCTGATTCAATGCGGCTATCCATTTTTCTTTAAATGACTCTTTCCATTCAAAAAGCTCAGAAAAAGCAGAGCCTCCATGAATAAATGAAATTCCTTCCGGTCCCTTTTCTATCAAGTTGGGGAGTGGTATGTCTTTCGTGAAAAAATCAGCAATAGAAAAAGACGGATTTCCATTAATTAAGTGGTAAATATTCCCCATTCCAATATCCATATCAAAAAGCAAAACTTTTTTGTTTAGTTTCGCAAGGCCAATTGCCAAGTTAACAGAAATATTTGTTTTTCCCACGCCGCCTTTTCCGCTTACAACAGCAAGGGTTTTAGCATGCTGTTTATTGAAAACCGGTTGCAAATTTGTTTTTTGCTTCATTTTCTGTCGAAGTATTGCTGCCTGGTCATTCATCATAATCAATCCTCAAATAATGATTGTACAATCATGTTATTGGTTGTTTTAATTATATCATCCGGTACATTTTGGCCATTCGTTACAAAAGCTGTTCCTATCTGGTTGGTATGCATTAAATTAACAATAGTTCCTTTGGTTCTTGTTTCATCCAATTTTGTAAAAATAAAGCCATCGATTTGCAATGAAGCAAAATTATTAATGATCTCTTGCAAATCTTCTTCTTTAGCTGCAACACTTAAAACGAGAAAATAAACAGATTGTTTCGGACGGCTCGCCATTAATTGCTGTAAGTCTTCCACAAATTTTTTTTCGCGGTAGTTTCGGCCAGCCGTATCAACAAAAACAATATCAGCCTGTGAAAATTCCAGCAGTGCGTCTTTGAAGTCTTGTTGAGAATAAGCGACTTTTAAGGGTGCTTGTAAAAGTCCTGCATATGTTTTCAATTGTTCAATTGCGGCAATGCGGTAAGTGTCTGCAGTTAAAAATGCTATGTTTTTTTCTTCTTCAAGCACTTTTTTTGATGCGAGTTTTGCAAGAGTCGTTGTTTTCCCAACACCGGTAGGCCCTAATAAATAAACATTTCTTACTGCTTTTTCTATGGAAGGTGCCTGCGGAAGATAATTTGCTAAAAACTCAACGGCCCAGCTTTTAACCGTTTTTTCTTCTACTTTTTCTACTTTTTCTATACTCCATTTTTCTAAAAGGTGTTTTGCAGTTATTTGCTGTAGTTCACTTGATACACCTTGCTGTTCTAGCTTTTCAATAATAGGTTTAATGGCATCCGGATAAAAAAACTCTTGAGAAGCTGGGTTTTTCAGCTTTTTAATCATGTTTTTCATTTCAGCCATTTCACGCTTAAAGTCATCTGGAATGGTTACAGCCTGTGGAACAGGTTGTATAGGAAAAACCGGTGCTGTTTTTGTTTCGCTTTGTTTTAATGGAATTGTAGCAGCTGGGTCAACTGCTGCTACAACTTCAATGTTTTTCTTTTTAAATAAACCAAACAAACCGCCCGTATAAACTGTTTTCGATTGTAAAATAACCGCCTGCGGTCCAAGTTCAGACCTAACTTTTTTCATAGCTTCTGGCATAGACGGTGCTTGATATTTTTTAATTTTCATTCTATCGTCACCACTCCTGTACTTTGTACTTCCACGCTTGGTTCAAGTTCGTTATAGGATAAAACAGGAATTTGTGGAAAATATCGTTCTAGTAATTGTCTTACATACATCCGGATTGCGGGAGAACAAAGAATTACAGGAGACTGATGCATAAAAGACGCTTGCTCTACTTGCTGAGCCGTTGCTTCCAAGATTCGCTGGGAATCATTTGGATCAATAGATAAATAGTTTCCATGTTCCGTTTGCTGCACTCCATCTGCAATTAGTTTTTCAATCCGACCCGACAAAGTAATAACGTTTAATGCTCCTGCTTCGTCAGCAAATTGCATGGTTATTTGCCGCGCAAGTGCTTGCCGTACATATTCTGTCAATAAATCCGTATCAGAAGTCATTTTTCCAAAATCCGCAAGCGTTTCAAAAATAACTGGCAAATTGCGAATGGATAAATTTTCCTTCAGTAATTTAGCCAGCACTTTCTGAACTTCTCCAACAGCAAGAGGAGAAGGCGTTACTTCATCTACCAAAATAGGATAAGATTCTTTTAAATGATCAATCAATTGCTGCGTTTCTTGCCGCCCAAGCAGTTCATGGGCATGTTTTTTTATTGTTTCAGTTAAATGTGTTGACACAACGCTTGGAGGATCAACCACTGTATAACCAAAAATTTCAGCTTGTTCTTTTACATCTTCTGTAATCCATTTTGCAGGAAGGCCAAAAGAAGGCTCAATTGTATCTATTCCTTCTACCAAATCATCTTCCTCACCAGGACTCATTGCTAAATAATGATCAAGAAGCATTTCGCCTGCTGCTACTTCAGTTCCTTTTATTTTTACTTTGTATTCATTTGGCTGCAGCTGAATATTATCCCGGATCCGGACTACAGGAATAATAAGTCCAAGTTCTAAAGCCAGCTGGCGCCGGATCATGACAATCCGGTCTAGCAAATCCCCGCCCTGGTTTGCATCCGCAAGCGGTATCAATGCATAGCCAAATTCAAATTCAATAGGGTCAATGGTAAGCAAATTCACCACCGTTTCCGGACTTTTCATTTCTTCTGCTTCTGACTCTTCCTCAGAAAGCAAAGGCACTTCTCCTTCTTCTTGAGGTGACCGGGCGATCATATAGCCTCCCACAGCAAGACCCGCCGCAATTGGTATTGTTAAAATGTCATTGATTGGCGTTGTAATACCAAGAAGAAAAATCGTGCCTCCAGCTATATAAAGCATTGAAGGATAACGCAAAAGCTGACTTGTGATTTCTTCACCAAGATTTCCGTTTGATGCAGCTCTTGTTACAACGATCCCTGTTGCTGTTGTAATCAACAAAGCTGGAATTTGAGAAACAATTCCATCTCCTACCGTTAAAAGG
>JAPSKG010000217.1 GCA_031177795.1 Domibacillus sp. | reverse complement strand
GTTTGAATGTAATCCCGTACGTTTTCAGATGGTGTAATGGGAGCCGGATACAATTCAATCACTTTATATGAATCAGCTTCCGCAAGAGAAAATTCTTTGATTTTATACCATATTGTTTCATCAAGCAAACCGCTTAATACACCAGCCCAATGGCCGCCAAGAAATTGGCCCGGTTCTTTTTTCCCTTGTGCAAATGCTACTTTGCTTTCCCAGTCGTTATGCACACTTAACACAATCCGTTTTTCTTTTAAGCATGATTTTATTATTTTAGTGGTCCCCCATCCTGCTGCCGCGTAAATTTCTGGCAGCTGAGCGAGAATTTCTTCTGTATTCGTGCCTCTTTCCTTATAAAACCCGCTGACAGTTTTTCCAATCCGGTAGCCTGCTGCTTCCATAACAACAGAGGCGGACTCTTTTCCAGTAACTTCTTCGATAGTACTAATAAATGTTTTAAGCGTTGTTTTTGTCCAAAATAACACAACGTCAGCACCTTCAAATTGAAGTAATCCTGCTGACTGATCCCAGTTAAAGCGGGCACCCCCAATAGTAACTTCCTGTTTATCCAGCATTTATTAATCCCTCCTAAAATCCCTCTTATCTCCATTTTACAATTAGTGCTTTACGTTTAATAGTTTTCCTCCGATTTTTCAGCGAAAATGATATAATAATCAAAAAAGAACGAGGAGTTTTAAGAACATGAGTATTTTATCAGTAAGCCGCCTGAGCCATGGTTTTGGCGATCGGGCGATTTTTAATGATGTATCGTTTCGTTTGCTAAAAGGTGAACACATCGGCCTTATTGGAGCTAACGGCGAAGGAAAATCCACTTTTATGAATATTATCACAGGAGAGCTTCAGCCGGATGAAGGAAAAGTAGAATGGGCAAGAAATGTTCGTGTCGGTTATCTTGACCAGCATGCTGTTTTAACACAGGGAATGACCATTCGTGACGTTTTGCGGACAGCGTTTCAATACTTATTTGATATTGAAGCAAAAATGAACGAGCTTTTTGGAAAAATGGCAGACGTAACACCAGAAGAATTAGAAAAGCTTCTTGAAGAAACGGGGACCATGCAAGATCTGCTGACAAACAATGATTTTTACATTATTGATGCGAAAATTGAAGAAACTGCGCGCGGCCTCGGCCTTGATGACATTGGCTTAGAACGTGATGTTCATGATTTAAGCGGCGGGCAGCGGACAAAAGTTTTGCTTGCGAAACTGCTGCTTGAAAAACCAGAAATTTTGCTTCTTGATGAGCCGACAAACTACCTTGATGAACAGCATATAGAATGGCTAAAACGCTATTTACAGGAATATGAAAATGCATTTGTTCTGATTTCCCACGACATCCCATTTTTAAACAGCGTGGTAAACTTAATTTATCATATGGAAAATCAGGAACTAAACCGTTATGCGGGCACATATGACGAGTTTTTAAAAGTTTATGAAATGAAAAAACAGCAGCTTGAAGCAGCATATAAAAAGCAGCAGCAGGAAATTGCCGGTTTAAAAGATTTTGTTGCCCGTAATAAAGCACGTGTATCAACACGAAACATGGCGATGTCCCGCCAGAAAAAGCTTGATAAAATGGATGTAATTGAGCTTGCAGCGGAGCGTCCCAAGCCCGAGTTCCGCTTTAAAGAAGGCCGCACGCCAAGCAAGCTTATTTTTGAAGCACGCGACCTTGTGATTGGTTATGATGAGCCGCTTTCCCGTCCGTTAAACTTACGCATGGAGCGCGGACAAAAAATTGCACTAACTGGCGCAAATGGGATCGGGAAAACAACGCTTTTAAAAAGCTTGCTGGGTGAAATTCCGCCTGTTTCTGGAAAAGTAGAACGCGGTGAAAACTTGTTAATCGGTTATTTCCAGCAAGAAATAAAAGTGGATTCAGGCAATACTTGCATTGAAGAAATGTGGACAGAATTTCCTTCCTATACACAATATGAAATTCGCGCTGCCCTGGCAAAATGCGGATTAACTACAAAGCATATCGAAAGTAAAGTGGCGGTTTTAAGTGGCGGGGAAAAAGCGAAAGTACGCTTGTGCAAATTGATTAATCAAGAAACCAACCTTCTTGTTCTCGACGAGCCAACGAACCATTTAGACGTGGATGCAAAAGAAGAGTTGAAACGGGCTTTGAAAGATTTTAAAGGAAGTGTTTTGCTTATTTCCCATGAGCCGGATTTTTACCAGGATGTTATAACAGACATTTGGAACGGCGAATCTTGGACAACAAAAGTTTTTTAATCGCAACAAATTTAATGATGTAAAAGGGGCGGATAACGGATGACAAAACGATACGCCTTATCATGGAGCGGGGGCAAAGACTGTATGATGGTTTTTCATCTATTGAAAAACCAGGGAATTGAAATTCCCTGCCTGGTTACAACAGCACCTATTGAAACCGGGCGGACATTTGGCCATGATGAAAAAATGGAGTTAATTGAAGCACAAAGCCGAGCTCTTGGTGTTCCTGTCCATTTTATCCGCTGCCGTTATGATGAGTACACAGCTGACTTTATTTCAGACTTAACTGTTTTAAAAAAAACCTTTTCTCTTGATGGCATTGCTTACGGCGATATTTATACAGACGCTCATTTTGAATGGGGGGAAAATACAGCTTCAGCCGCCGGCGTTAAAGCTATGTTCCCTTTACGCGGTAATCCTTCTGATACTCCTGCTATGCTTGGCCAGTTTATTGAAACTGGCTATAAAGCCATGATTATCCGCGTGCGCCGCAGTGTAATGGACCCCAGCTATTTAGGGCGAAATTTAGACGCTTTGTTCGCAACCGATATAGCGCAAACTACCTGCTGCCCTATGGGAGAAAATGGGGAATTCCATACGTTTGTTTATGACGGCCCGCTTTTTAGTGAGCCGGTTTCCATTCAAAAAGGCGGAATCATAGAGTCGGACGCATCCTTTCGATTAGAATTGTTTATTTAAAAAAGAACGTGCCTTAACCGGCACGTTCTTTTTTATTTTTTCACAGGGAAAGCTTTTCCTTTATAAAATTCATATTTTTCTAATTCAACACCGGTCTGGCGGGCAATTTTCTTTAATTCTTTTTCTTGAAATTCGCTTGTAATCAATGTAATGACTGTACCGTCTTCCCCGGCACGGCCCGTTCTTCCGGAACGGTGCGTGTACTCGCGTGCATTATGAGGTGCTTCAAAGTGAAGAACATGGGTTAATCCTTTTACATCAAGCCCGCGTGCTGCCACATCTGTTGCGAACAACAGCGGTGCCTGGCCGTTACGAAATTCGCGGATTGCTTTTACCCGCTCTTCTTTTCGAAGCTCACTGTGCAGCACTCCATTTTTTATTCCTTTATAAGCAAGTTTCTCTGACATGACATTAACGTCTGTAATATCTTTTATAAAAGCAAGCATCCGCTCCGGTTCAAAAGAACGGATCACTTTTTCGATCATCTGCTGTTTTTCTTTCCATGTGCAAGTGAAATACAAATGTCGCACATTGCCTTCCAGCGGCACATCTTCTTTTGTTAGTTTTACAACGGCCGGGTCGTTCATTAACTCTTTTGCTTTTTGCTCAGCCGCCGCTGGCATCGTTGCAGAAAACAAAGCCAGCTGGCGTTCTTTTTGTGTTGTTTTAATGATAGCTTGAACCGGCTCCGCGAGCGCTGTGGTAAACAATTCATCACCTTCATCAAGAACAATCAGCTTTACTTCATGCATTTTCAGCTTTTTCATTTGAATAAGCTCAAGCAGGCGTCCAGGCGTTCCACAAACAATGTGGGGCGGCTTTTTTAAACGGTCGGTTTGCCGTTTAATATTTGCTCCGCCAATCATGCCGGCAGAGGTAATTTCACCGCCGCCAAAGGTGCGTATTTCTTCTTGAATTTGCATAATCAGTTCGCGTGATGAAGCCATAACAACCGCCTGCACCTGACCTCGTTTC
>JAPSKG010000216.1 GCA_031177795.1 Domibacillus sp. | reverse complement strand
TTATGCCATTTGTTATTCCTGAATCGTGTGAGCTTGAAGATGAAGCTCTTTTATTTTTGTCTGATGTTCTTCCAACTGCTTATTGGAGTGTGGAAAATTCCGGAGTAAAAGCAGGCGATACTGTTGTGGTTCTTGGCTGTGGCCCGATTGGCCTTATGACACAAAAGTTTGCTTGGCTAAAAGGCGCCAAGCGGGTGATCGCTGTTGACCATGTACCTTACCGTCTTGCACGTGCCAAGCAAATGAACAATGTGGAAATTTTTAATTTTTCTGAATATAAAGATATGGGTGACCACTTAAGAGAAATAACCAGTGGCGGAGCAGATATTGTCATTGACTGCGTTGGCATGGATGGGAAAAAATCGCCGATTGAAGCAATTGAACAAAAATTAAAACTGCAGGGTGGTACACTAAGTGCCATTCAAATTGCCAAAAAAGCCATACGCAAATTTGGCACGCTTCAGCTAACAGGAGTTTATGGTTCTTTATACAACATGTTTCCTCTTGGCCATTTGTTTGAAAGAAATATTACAATTAAAATGGGACAAGCGCCTGCTCCTCATTATATGCCTGAGCTCTTTAAGAAAATTACAGACGGCGAATTTGATCCAACCGAAATTATTACCCACAAAATGCCTCTTGAACAAGCAGCGGACGCGTATAAAAAGTTTTATGAACATGAAGATGAGTGTATAAAAGTTATTTTAAAACCATAAAAAAAAGTGAACTGCTCTCTATGAGAGCAGTTCACTTTTTTTATTTTTCCTAACAGGCAAGCAAGCATGGTTCTTTTTAAAATGGATATGCTAAAAGCAACCTGGCATTACGGACGCAAAACTTGGCTTGCTGCTTCTTCTGTCTTAGATTTATTTTAAAAGTGCATTTCTTTTTTCACAAAGTTTTAGGTTTTAACTTGTTTTTAAAAGGGAAAACAGACTGTGTCTTTGTGTTTATAATTATCTAGCTGGTGGAGGAAATGGAATGAACAACGAATTACGCATCCTTGGCGAAAAGCTGATTGAACGAAAGCACGCTATTGCCCGGGATATACATAAGCATCGCCAAAAAAGCACTGGTATTAACCAGATTACTAACCTGGACGATGAACGCGCTTTTGCTTACCGCACCGAGTTTATTCACCTGTTTGGAGAAATTCTTGTGCAACAGCCCAGTTTAAAAGAAGCATTAGAAACCTTTGGCAAATGGGGTAGCACAACAGGGGAAGCGGCCTCCGCCATGGGCATTGCGTTAGATGAAGCATTGCGCAGCACCAGTTTTTACAGAAGCAGCCTGTGGGAAGCAATACAAGAAGAAATTAAAGCCCATAACATGTCCATAGATACCGTTTTTAATGTTATTGCCACATTAGATCCTTTATTAGATGAAGCAGTTTATACATTCAGCTTATCTTACATACAGGAGCATCAAGAAACATTGAAAAAATCAAACCAGGCTTTTCTTGAACTATCTACTCCCGTCGTACCTATCACAAAAGGGGTTGCTGTACTGCCGCTTATTGGCAGCATGAATACAGAACGCGCCAGGCTTTTAATGGAAGATGTTTTGCAAAAAGCATCCCGTTTACAACTTTCTCATTTGCTTTTTGATTTATCCGGGGTAGCCACAGTGGATACTATGGTTGCTGATCAAATCTTTAAAGTTATTCATGCATTGTCTCTTTTAGGTGTAGAAGCATCGCTGATTGGCATTCGCCCTGAAGTAGCGCAAACTATGGTTACAATCGGCATTAATATTGGAGAGTTAGATGTGAAAGCAAATTTGGAAACGGCTTTAAAAGACTTACAGCAAGCTTCTCATCTTTTTTCATTGTGAGAAAAAGGCCTCGTTGTGAAAACGAAGCCTTTTTTCATGAAAACACTTTGTTTATAATAGATTTTTCTGACCAGTTCCTGCACATACTTTTTACTAATAAGCGAGCTGGTAAAGCAGCTCCGTTAGCATTTTCACCCCTTTTTCTAAGTCTTCTGGTTTTGTCCATTCATCCGGCGAGTGGCTAATGCCATTTTGGCTTGGCACAAATAAAAGCATCGTTGGACAATACTCACCAAAAACCTGAGCATCATGCCCTGCACCGCTTACCAGTGGTTCATAAAGAAATTTTTGTTTTTCAGCTTGTTCACAAGCTAATTGAACCAGTTGTTTGTCTAAGCCAACTGGTTCAATATTCAACCATTGATGCATTTGAAACGCCAGGCCTTGCTTTTGTGCTTGTTGTTGAAATTTCTTCAGCTCTTTTTCAAGTTTATTTAAAACAGAAGTTTTATGATGGCGGATATCCAGGCTGCATTCCACCTCACCCGCAATAACGTTCGGCATATTCGGTTTGACCGCAACTTTTCCAATTGTTGCAACAAGCGATTGATCCAATGCTTCTGTTTTAGATGATACAAAAACGATAAATTCTGCAAGCAGCCTCATAGCATCCTTGCGCATTAACATTGGAGTTGTTCCAGCGTGGTTGCTTTCTCCTTTTATTTGAACCATATACCGTCGCTGGCCCACAATATGGCTGACAATACCGATTGATTTTTTCTTCTTTTCCAGCAAAATCCCTTGTTCCACATGAATTTCCACAAAAGCTTCAGGCTTTTTGGATAGTGACTTGTTTGTGCCGGCACCAAATCCAGCCACGTTCATTGCTTCTTTTAAAGAAATGCCCGTTTCGTCCTTTATGTGCTCTGCTTCATCTAATGAATAACGGCCAGTAATCCAGCCCGAACCCCAGAATGTCAACGGAAAACGGCTTCCTTCTTCTTCTGCAAGAGACACAACGTCAATAGTTCGCTTGGGCGGCCCATATTTTTTAAATAACCGGTGTGCAGCAAGCAAGCTTGCGGCAATTCCGTATGCTCCGTCAAATTTCCCGCCATCTTTTACAGTATCAATGTGTGAACCTGTTAAAATAACTGAATCTGGCTTTTCTGTTCCTTTATATCGGCCGAATAAATTGCCGACCTCGTCAAAGCGGACATCAAACCCTTTTAAAAGCATTACTTTCTTTAAAGCATGCTGCGCTTTTATCCACTCCTTTGAATATAAAAGTCTTGTGACGCCTCCTTCTGCTGTTTTTCCGAACTCTGCCAGCCACTCCAACATTTCATCCGCCGTCTTAAACTCATAGTCTGCTTCCTGCAAAGAAATGGTCACCTATTTCCCCCTATGTCGCATTAGTATTTTTTCGAAAAGAAAGACCCTCTCTAAAAGCATTAAGATGGCTGCCCTCACATAAAACTTTAATTTCTCTTTTCCTTACGACTTAACCGCATATGCTTTTTAAACAGTGCCTTTAAGGTGAAACAACACGCTGGATCGACCGGATAATGCCGCCATAGCCTGTGCAACGGCAAATGTTCCCGGCCAGTGCTTCTTCTATCTCTTTTTGGTTTGGATTAGGGTTGGCATCAACCAGGGCTTTTACCGCCAAAATCATGCCTGGTGTACAGTAGCCGCATTGAAATCCTCCTTCTTCCAGAAAAGCCTGCTGAATAGGATGAAGTTCCCCTTCTGAAGCAACTCCCTCAATTGTTGTAATGTTCATGCCTTCAAGCTGATAAACAAGCAGCAAACAGGACACAGCTAAATTTCCATTCAGCAAAACTGAACATGTCCCGCAACGGCCAATGCCGCAAGAAATTTTCGTGCCTGTCAGCTTTAATTCGCCACGCAGCAAATCAACTGCACGCATTACAGGTGAGACATGAACGAATACTGGTTTTCCGTTTAAAGTAAATGAAACCTTTACCGTTTCTTTTTGCTGTTTTGTTTCCATTAAAAAGCACCCCTTTCTTCCAGTGCCTTCAAAACGCTTTCAGGTTTTACTGGAAGGCTGCTTATCCTTACTCCAATTGCATGATAAATGGCACTGGCAATGGCTGGCGCCACCGCTACTGTCCCAATTTCACCAACACCGCGCGG
>JAPSKG010000215.1 GCA_031177795.1 Domibacillus sp. | reverse complement strand
AGACGTAATAGCTGCTTGTATCTCCGGAAATAAGTTAATGGCTTTTTCAACTTCTTCCGGATACACATTCACACCGCCTGTAATGATCATAAACTTTTCCCGGCCAATAACATACAAAAAGCCGTCTTCATCTAAATAACCTGCATCTCCGACCGTGTAAAAACCGTCTTCGCCAATCGTCATTTGGAACTGGCCTTTTTGAGCATACCCGCTGAAAAGCATAGGGCTTTTCACAAAAATAGTTCCCACTTCATAAGAAGGCAGCTTTTGACCTTTCAGCCGCACTTCTACCGCCACCCCTGTACTCGGTTTACCGGAAGCCGCTGGTTTTTCCCGAAAATCTTCCGGTGTCATGTAAGAAACAAAACTCAGCTCAGATGCACCGTAAAATTCATATAAGGGCGCTTTCGGATACTTGTTTATCCATTCTAACTTTCGCTCTTTTGTCCAGCCGGCTCCTGATAAAAACACCAGCCCTTGTCCGGAAATCTTTGTTTCTGATATAAAAGATTCAAGCATTGTAGGAACCGCGTAAAAAACAAATGGAGACTCTTCATTTAAACGTTGAATCACTTTTTCCGGCCAGAATTTTTCCAGCAACATTATTTTTTGTCCGCTAAACAAAGCAAAAGCTGCTCCATACAAAAACAGTGAATGGTGAATTGGCCCGGCTATTACCGCTGTTTCTTTTCCTGTTACCGGAAAATCAGCGAAACCGGCTTCAAAGCTTTTCAGCCAGGAGCGGTGGCTTCGCCCAAATTGCTTTGGCAGTCCGCTAGAACCTGATGTAAAACCAGAGTAAAAAATGGCTTCACCATTTTGACTGCAATACTCTGTCGGGGAAACTTCTATTATTTGTTTTCCTGCTTCTGTCAACTGATTTTCTTCTAAAAAAACAGAGGGCAAAGCCAGCCCAACTCTTTCTTTTCGTTCTTTTGCTGTCATCCTTGGATCAAGCGGCATAAATATCCACCCGGCCCGTGCCGCTCCGCAAAATATTGCAAGTGTTTCCCACTGATTCAAAGCTACAACAGCGATAGCTTGTTTTTTGGTTCCATGAGAAAGCAGCCAGGAAGCTGCTTTTTTTGTGATTTCTTCCCACTCTGAATATGTAAACGTCCGTTTTGATGTTTGTAAAAAAACAGAATCCGGGCACGTTTGTGCCCGGAGCGATAATGTGGACGTAATGTTCATTTAGCATCCCCCCACAATAGAATATCAAATTTTAAGCAGCCCGGCGAAAAGATGGCACTGCTTGAAGAGCCGTGCGAAGTTTTGGAACAAGAAGCGCCGCCGCAACAGATTTAAGCAAGTCACCGGGTATAAAAGCCATGCTTGCAATTGCTACTTCTTGCAAGGCCACTCCAGTGACAGCAGACTGGACAGGAATGCCGATTGCGTAAAGAACAGCTACTCCTCCCACAACGTTTGCTACAAACGTGCGCTTCACCGTTACCTTTGCCGCTTTATCAACCAGCAGCCCGACAACGAATGCACCGGCAATCCAAGAAATCAAAAAGCCTGCACTAGGTCCTGCAAAAACAGCAAGCCCGCCGCGTCCACCTGCTAAAAGCGGTGCTCCCGCAGCCACCGTGAGCAAGAAAATAACCTGGCTTAATGCACCAAGCCGAGCACCGAGAACCCCTCCTGCAATCATAACGCCAATAGTTTGAAAAGAAATTGGCACCGGTGTAAACGAAAGCGGAATAGGAGGCAAAAAGCCCAGTACTCCCATAATAGCGGCGAACATAGCCGCTTGAATCCAGTGAATTGTTTTCATTTCTGTATCCTCCATCACAATGTTTTTTTTAGTTTAAACGAAAAAGATTTTTATTGTCAACCTAATTTTAAAATAGTTAACAAACAAGTATCGCCACATTTGCCGGATCATATGGTAAAATAGTGTCCATACATATATATTCACACGCAAGGAGCTGCTCGTATTGATTTTTGAACCATCCTCAAAAATGGCGGCGTTTCAACCGTCTATTTTCAGTGATTTAAAAAATTATACAACAATTAAAAAACAACAAGGCGCCCAACTGATTGACTTGAGCCTGGGCAGCCCGGATCTTCCCCCCTCTGAACAAATCCGACACGTTCTTTCCCAAAAAAGTGCTGATGCTTCTGCCTATGGATATACGCTCGGTGGCACAGACCAATTTTACGCAGCCGTAGCAGATTATTATAAAAGGCGCAGCGGGATTTTGTTAAATCCGCAAACAGATATTGTGCAGACCATGGGTTCACAGGAAGGGCTTGTTCACCTTCCGCTTGCTTTTTGCAATCCCGGTGACATTGTGCTTACAACTAACCCTGCATACGTTGCATACGAAGCGGGTATAACACTCTCAGGTGCCGTACCTTATTACATGCCTCTCCGTGAAGAAAATGGATTTCTACCTGACTTATCCATAATTCCAGAAGATGTCGCAAAAAAAGCGAAGCTGCTGATTTTAAATTTGCCGGGAAATCCAGTGCCTGCTATGCCGAATGACAATTTTTTCAAGCAAGTTGTCGCTTTTGCAAAAAAATATAACATTATTGTTCTTCATGATGCAGCTTATTCAGAATTTTATTTTACGGGCCAAAAACCTGTTAGTTTTCTGGCGGTTGCTGGCGCCATGGAAGTCGGCATGGAAATTAACTCTTTATCGAAAAGCTTTAGTTTAGCTGGTGCACGGATAGCTTATATTGCCGGGAATCCAAAGATGATTTCCGTTTTAAAACAGTTAAAGTCAAATTTAGATTACGGGATTTTTTCTCCTATACAGGAAGCAGCTTCTTTTGCCCTTAATCATGCAGAAGAAATTACAGACCGGCTGCGCCGCGAATTTAATAAACGGGCAGAAGCCTTAACAAAAGGTTTGAATGAAATTGGATGGCCCGTCCAAAAACCAGATGGCGGAATGTTTTTATGGGCAAAAATTCCGCAAGGCCAGGATGATCGCAGTTTTGTTTTTCGCGCAGTGGACGAAGCGGGGGTTGTCATGATTCCAGGAAGCGCCTTTGGAACAGCTGGAAAAAGCTTTGTTCGCATCGCGCTTGTTCAATCTGTTCCGGTTCTTGAACAAGCAGCTGCCCGGCTTAAAAAGGTAATCCGATAAACACAACCAATGGAGCGAACTTATGATAGAAAAATTTAAAATTAAACATTCGCTGAGGCTGTCGCCGTTTCAATTAATTGTCCTTTTATATCTTGCAGGGGCTGTTTTTTCAAGCGCATTGCTTTTGCTTCCAGTCGCTTATAAACCTGGAGTAGAAATTTCATTTATTGATGCTGTTTTTGTGGCCGTCAGTGCATTAAGCGTGACAGGTCTTACCCCTGTCACAATTGTGGAAACATTTAGTGTCACGGGATATTTTTTCATTTTGCTTATTTTACAGGTTGGCGGCGTAGGAATTATGACGTTCAGTTCAATGGTATGGCTTATTTTCGGAAAAAAAATTGGAATGCGTGAACGCCAGCTTATTATGGCCGATCAAAACCGGATGGACTTAAATGGCCTTGTTAAATTAATGCGTGAAATCTTTTTGCTTATTCTTGCTATTGAAGCAGTAGGAGCCGTTATTCTCAGTATTTATTTCACGCAATACTTTCCCACTTATTCAGAAGCTTTTTTGCACGGATTATTTGCTTCCATTAGCGCGACCACAAATGGAGGTTTTGATATTACAGGTTCATCACTTATTCCTTTTGCCGACGATTATTTTGTTCAATTTGTTAATATAATTTTAATTATTTTAGGGGCCATCGGCTTTCCTGTTTTAATTGAAATGAGAGACTTTATTTTTTACCATGGGTCCCGGAAGTTTACGTTTAGTCTTTTTACAAAATTAACGGTCACCACCTATGCTTTTTTGCTGGCCGCCGGCACTGCTGGACTTTATTTATTTGAACGAAAGCTTTTTTTTGCAGACAAAACCTGGCATGAAACGTTTTTTTACTCTTTTTTT
>JAPSKG010000214.1 GCA_031177795.1 Domibacillus sp. | reverse complement strand
ACCATTTTAGGGCCGATTCCCCCAACAGAACCTTTCCATCCCGCATGTGCCGAGCCGATTTTTTTTGTTGTACGGTCAAAAAAATAAAGGGGAACGCAATCTGCGTAACAAAGAGTTAGCAATACGCCAGTTTCATTTGTGTAAAGTCCGTCTGTAGAAGAAAGCGCACTTTCATAATCAAGGGCGCCGCACCCTCTGCTGCTTTTTGACACACTCGCAATGTGAGTTTCATGTGTTTGCTCACATCCAACCCAATTTTTTATGGGGAAGCCTATGATTTCACTAACATGCTGCCTGTTCTGCTGAACAGATGATTTTTCATCATTTACATGAAACGCCATGTTCAATCCGCTATATTTTCCAGTTCCCCCGTTTTTTGAGGTAAAGCCGGCAACAAGTCCTGGTGCTTTTTTTTCCCAGGAATCAATATGATACACGCCATCAATTGTTTTTTTAAAAGGTTCGATCATATTATTCTCCCGCATATTTTCCTTTAGTGTACCATACTACACCCTTTTTCGTCACCGTTCATCCTCATTCGTTGTTGTTTCGCCATGACGCACTAATATTACGTCCCCGCCAATTTTAACAATGTTTATCCAGGACACGACAATTTCCTCTTCTTTTCCGAACAAGCCAAATTTTTTTCCGCTTTGTTCAATGATTAATGCAGAAATTGCACCGGTTGTACTGTTTAATTCAATATCAGCTAATCTTCCCAGCTTTTTCCCGTTTGTCACATTCACGATGTCTTTTAACTGAAATTCTGAGATGCGCATGATGTCCCTCCTTTGTATAAATGTATGTAAGAAGACAAAGAAAAAAACAGAAGATTAAATCTCCTGTTTTTATCCATTTATTTTATTTTTCATTTGCTTTATGGCCCCTTTTTCTAAGCGGGATACTTGCGCTTGGGAAATGCCAATTTCATCTGCTACTTCCATTTGTGTTCTCCCACTGAAAAATCGTTTTTCAATAATCATTCGCTCCCTTGCAGAAAGCCGGTTTAATTCATCATTCACTGTCATTGTATCAACCCATTCTTTTTCCCGATCTTTCCCATCGCTAATTTGATCCATCATATAAATGGGATCGCCTCCGTCTTGAAAAACAGGCTCAAACAGGGAAACAGGGTCTTGAATAGCATCCAATGCAAAAACCATTTCTTCCTTTGGCACATCAATGGCACGGGCAATCTCTTCTGCAGCTGGCTCGATAGAACGCTCGGCTGTTAACCTTTCCCTGGCCTGCAGTGCTTTATAAGCAATATCCCGGAGTGAACGCGAGACACGAATTGGATTGTTATCCCTTAGATAACGGCGTATTTCACCGATAATCATCGGGACAGCATATGTGGAAAATCGAACATTATGGCTTAAATCAAAATTATCGATCGACTTCATCAATCCAATACAGCCTACTTGAAACAAATCATCTGCTTGTTCGTTCCGATGGTTAAATCGTTGAATAACACTTAAAACAAGACGCAAGTTACCTGTAACAAGTTCTTCACGCGCAGATTTATCTCCGCTTTGGTATCTAATAAACAGCACTTTCATTTCAGGGTTTGTTAACACAGGAAGCGTCGAGGTATCGACACCGCACAATACGACTTTATTCCGGGCCATCACTGTTCCTCCTCATGATGTCTGTTTCTCAGAACAGTATTTCCGGCCCGAAAGAAATTATTCAGCGCAGCTTATTTAGTTCTTTTTTTAGCCGTCCAATAATTTTCTTCTCCAGTCGCGAAATATAAGACTGCGAGATTCCCAGCAAGTCCGCAACTTCTTTTTGTGTTTTTTCTTCTTCCCCGTTTAAGCCAAACCGCATTTCAATAATTTGTTTTTCACGCCCTTCAAGATCTTCCAGTGCTTCAGCCACAAGATTTTTATCCACTGCTTCTTCGATTCCTTTTGTGATAATATCATTTTCAGTGCCCAGGACGTCTGATAACAATAATTCGTTTCCATCCCAATCCACGTTAAGCGGTTCGTCAAATGAAATTTCTGAGCGGATTTTATTGTTGCGTCGCAAGTACATTAAAATTTCGTTTTCAATGCACCGTGATGCATAGGTCGCCAGTTTAATTTTTTTCTCAGGATTAAATGTGTTTACTGCTTTTATTAAACCAATAGCCCCAATACTGATTAAATCCTCAATATGAATGCCTGTATTTTCAAATTTGCGTGCAATATAAACAACAAGACGTAAATTACGCTCAATCAGCATAGCTCGTACAGCTTTATCACCCGTTGGAAGCTTTGTTAAAAGCCTAGCTTCTTCATCACGTGTTAACGGGGGCGGGAGCGCTTCGCTTCCTCCAATATAATAAATCGCCTTGGATTTCATCCCTGCTTTTTGAAGCATATTGTACATGACATACATCCATTTTGTTTTTACTGGCCGCAAATTTCCCCACTCACCTTTCGCTTCATTCCCGAACCATATTCGGGTGCAAAATACAAAAAAATGACTCTTCATCAGACAAAGTTTTATCAGTAAATGTAACTAAAGCCCTGTTTTTCTTTATTTCCTTTCCATCAATCCATACTGTAAATTCATCTGTTCGAAATGCTGCAAGCAATTGGTTTTCCGTATGGATTGTTTTTGCTGGAATCCACGCCAGTTTTTCTTTCCAACAATCCGGTAATTGCAGCAGCTGTTCATGTTCCCCTTTTCGAAGAGCTTCTGGCCATTGTTCAGAAGGGCGAATTTGACAAACAGCCACTTCTTTTTTTGAAATAGGATCACAAAGCGCGTTTCCTGTATCTATGAGTCCATCACCTGACCAGGTTATTCCGCAAAGCGAAAAAGAAACAGGAACTGTCTGTTTTTTGATTTGTCTTGTTACACTTAAGCTGAAAACACGGCGCTGGATAAAATAAAATGAAATAGCCACGGACACAATAAAAAATATTACAATAGGAAGCTGACCATATGACGGCTGGCTGTAAAACATAGATTGAAAGCCGTATAAGATGCCGCCTGTTAAAAAAGCGACCAGGTAAAATGTAAGAACAGTTGATGCCAGGACAGTGAATCCGGTTATTTTAAATACGATGCTGACCATGAAAATTGGCATTATAATTTGTAAAGCCGCATGAAGAAGCCAATTCCAATCAGTTGCTAAAAAAAGCAAAATCGGAATAGTTCCTGCAAAAGATGCTGCAAGAAGCCTGGCCAATTTAATTTTGCGCCCGATCAACACTCCTGTTACATATAGCAAGAGCGCGTCTGCCACTAAATTAAATAGAATGATTCCTTCTGCATAACCGGTCAATGCACCCCTCCCCTTTGCCGGCTGCCTGTCCTATATTCATAAGTTTAGCTGAATAGGTTTTCAATGTGTGTCGGAATCGCAGTGAATTTTAACAGCAATTTTTCCGAATCATGTCAAAAAAAATCCCGCCACTTAAGTGGCGGGATTTTTTCTTATCTTCTTCTATTTCGATTGCGCAAGAACGTTGGAATATCCAATGTGTCATCCGCAGCCGCTTGCTGGGGCTGGCGAATCGGCTGTTCTTGTACAGGTAAATCCTCACGTTTCACATCGCGAGACTTTGCTTGCTGGGGAGCAGCCTGCTGCTGAGGTTTTACTTGCCCCAATCCTCCAGGACGCTGCTGGCCGCCCGGCTGTGACGGAAGTTCTTTAAACCCGGTTGCAATTACTGTAACGATAATTTCATCTTTTAAATTTTCATTAATAACTGAACCAAAAATCATGTTTACTTCTTGATCAGATGCAGAAGAAACAATGTCTGCTGCTTCTTGCACTTCATAAAGGCTTAAATTTGTGCCACCGGTAATATTCATAAGCACGCCCTGTGCTCCATCAATCGCCGTTTCAAGAAGGGGGCTAGAAATAGCTTTTTTCGCTGCTTCAACCGCACGATTTTCACCAGATGCTACACCAATACCCATAAGTGCAGAACCCTTATTCGACATAATTGTTTTCACATCTGCAAAGTCAAGGTTGATTAAGCCA
>JAPSKG010000213.1 GCA_031177795.1 Domibacillus sp. | reverse complement strand
TAAGAAACTTATTTACATGTTAGCAAAAAAATTGTTGACATTCTACTGCTTCGTTGTTATCTTTTAAGTAATAATTATTCATATTAGAAAACTTTTTCGCAGCCTTTCTTTTTTTTTAGCTTATTGTTTCTTAATACGAAACTTATTTATGTAATAGTGAAAAAACAAAGGCTTTAAACGGTTTTTTTTTGGCTTTTTGGTTAGCAGTGATTTCTATTAAAAAAACTTTGCATAAAAATTTTTTAACTCTTTGTTTCCTAATAAGAATATTATTTTTATATGAAAAAATCGAGTGAATTTTATAAAATAATGAGTCAGGAAGGAATGGTGCACTTTGAATTCACCTATGATGTATGAACTTCGCAAACCATCTAAGATTGAGCTTAATAAAACGTATCCAGCTATTTTTGTGCTGCATGGAATGGGAAGCAATGAACAAAATATGCTGCCGTTAGTTGATGGGCTGGAAGACCGGTTTTACATTTTTAGTGTGCGCGGCCCTTTAGCTCAGCCACCGGGCTTCGCTTATTTTACGATTCAAGGCTATGGCAAGCCGCACAGGGAAGTGTTTGATCACGCAATAGATCAGCTGGCCGGCTTTATTGATTATGCAGCTGAACATTATCCGCTGGACCAGGGGCATGTTTATTTGATGGGATTCAGCCAGGGAGCCATTGCATCAATGACACTGGGCTTAACATTGGGAAACCGCATTAAAGGAATTGCTGCTTTAAGCGGATATATTCCCGGGTTCGTCAAGGAAGAATACCCAATAAAACCTGTTCATCAGCTTTCTTTGTTTATTTCCCACGGTGAATTTGACAACGTTTTGCCGTATGAATGGGGAGTGGAAAGCAATGAGTTTTTTAAAGGGTTAGGTGCACAAGTAACTTTTCAAGCTTACCCGGAAGGGCATGCCGTTTCATTAAAGAACCAGCAAGACTTTACGAAATGGATTTTAGATGATGTAAATAAATAAAAAACCACAAAGGAGGATAAAGCCATGATGCCTGCTTTATTTGTTGCACACGGAGCACCGCTGTTAGCCATCGAAAACAACGAGTACACCCAGTTTTTACATTCGTTAGGAAAGTCGCTGCCAGAGCCAAAAGCGATTGTCTTGTTTTCTGCACACTGGGAATCAGCTGTTCAAAAAGTAAGTAATGTCGATGAGTTTGAAACGATTTATGATTTTGGCGGATTCCCGGAAGCTTTATACCGTATTAAATACCCGGCTAAAGGCAGTGAAGCCATCACACAAGAAATTACTGAGCTGTTTGCTAAACAGGAAGTGCCTTTTGAAGTGGATACAACACGGGGCCTGGACCACGGAGCCTGGGTTGTCCTCCGGATGCTGTATCCCGATGCTGATATTCCGGTTATTTCAATGTCTGTTAATCCCCGGCTAACGCCCGAGGAGCAATTTGAAATTGGAAAGTCTTTATCATCATTAAGGGAAAAAGATATCCTGGTGATTGCCAGCGGAGGAACCGTGCATAATCTCAGAGCTTTAAATATGGGCAGCGATAACGGGACGGTTGATCAATGGGCACTTGATTTTGATCAGTGGTTAGAACAGCATATCAATAATTGGGATGTAGAGTCCCTGTTTCAATACAGCGCATTAGCGCCGAATGCCCAATTTGCGGTGCCGCCATATGGAAACGAGCATTTTATTCCGCTTTTTTATGCAATGGGTGCAGCCGATCAAGAAAAAAGCGCAAAGTTATTGCACCGCAGTTACCGATACGGAAATCTTAGCCACAGTGTATGGCAATTTGGAGAGGCAGAGTAAATCATCTTCTATCAAATTTTATTATAGGAATGACCAAACATGGAGGCTGGAAAAATGAAAAACAATTATGAATTAGGTGCTTTGCTTTTGCGCCTGGTATTAGGAATGAGCTTTTTTATTCACGGATTATCAAAGTTTCAAGGTGGAATTGAAAACACGGTTGGATGGTTTGAAAGCATTGGGCTGCCGGGGTTTCTCGCTTATGCGGCCGCTTTGATCGAAGTTGCGGGAGGCATCGCCCTGGTACTTGGCCTATTAACAAGATTGGTTTCGGTGTTGTTTGTTTTGCTAATGGCAGGAGCGATTGTAAAAGTAAAACTGGCTGCAGGGTTTTTAGGAAATGGCCAAATGGCCGGATATGAGCTGGATTTGGCTTTTTTAGCGATGGCGGTATCCCTTGCGATCACGGGCTCTAAAGCTTATGCACTGGATCTGTTTATTTTTAAAGAAAAAAAAACAGAAAAGAACACATTGGCCAGTTAATTTTATTGAAAAATTTATCAGATTAGCAGGCATTGCTTCTATGCAGGAGTAATGCTTTCTTTATATAGGAGGGGAAGGCATGCCGATTATTCAAATTACCATGCTTGAAGGAAGAGACGAGGAAACGGTTGAAACCTGTATACGCAATGTTGCCCGCACGGTTCACGAGTCGCTAGGAGCTCCTTTAACAAGCATTCGTGTTATGGTGAATGAAGTTCCTAAAAATCGCTTTGCCGTAGGGGATACATTAAAAAGTGAAATGCCCGGACAGGAGGATGCCAATTGATTGATTACAGAAGTTTTGCTGACTATTTAATGAAAGCCGAAAAACAAAAACAAGCGGTTTCTTGCATTACGGACCAGCATTCACATTTTGATCTGTCAATGGGATACAAAGTACAGCAGGAATTGGTCAATTTAAAAGTTGAGTCAGGCCACCAGGTGACCGCCTACAAGATGGGTTTGACCAGTCCGGCAAAAATGAAGCAGATGAATGTTAGTGAACCTATTTACGGATATATTTTTGACTACATGAATGTTCCAGACAAGGGGAAAATAAAGATAGAAGATTTTATCCATCCAAAAGTAGAAGCAGAAGTTGCTTTTATCCTTGGAGAAGACATTGAGGGGCCCGACATTACCGGGGAGCAGGTTTTGCAAAAAACAGAATGGGTGATACCTGCGCTTGAAATTATTGACAGCCGGTATAAAGATTTTCGGTTTCGGCTGCCTGATGTGATTGCTGATAACACTTCTGCATCAAGGATTGTTTTGGGCAATCAGCGATTCCGCCCTTATGATGTTCCAATTGATTTAATAGGGGTATCTTTAACTATAAATGGAGAAGCAAGAGCGAGCGGGGAAAGTTCAGCGGTTCTCGGAAACCCGGCCAATTCTGTGGCGATGTTGGCCAGCATGCTTTATGCGGAAGGAAAAAAGAAACTGAAAAAAGGCTCTGTCATTTTAACAGGGGGAATAACCGAAGCTGTGTTGCTGGAAAAAGAAGACCGCGTTGCAGCGCGCTATGATCACATGGGCGAGGTGTCTTTTGACGTCAGGTAAGAAGCGAAAAAAGGAGCGGTGTGTATGGCACAAACAAAATTTGACTCAAGCGTTTTTTCGGTTCTGGAAAACAAAATTCAATTAATCGATACGGATAAGGGTGCTATTTATTTAGTCGGGCCAATTCGGCTGCCCGTTAACTTATACGGCGAAACAGTGGTTTTCCAATGGTATTGCTGGCTGAATTGTGATGAAGTAACAAAAAACTACGAGAAAATTATTGAAAAACTATCTTCTTCCAACCTGGCGGAACTGCAGCAATCAAGTGTTTTAGTGTACGGTGACTTTTCTGATGAAGAGGATGCCCTCATCAGAATGCATTCCATTTGCCATACAGGCGATATATTTGGCAGCAAGCGCTGTGACTGCGGCTACCAGCTTAAACAATCTATGAAAATGATTGTAGAGCATGGAACTGGTGCTTTGTTTTACTTGGCTAACCATGAAGGAAGAGGGATCGGATTATTCAGCAAGGCGCTGGCTTATATTCTTCAGGAAAACGGCTATGATACGGTGGAAGCCAATGAAAACCTTGGTTTTGTGGATGACTCCAGAAACTATGGCGATGCGATAAAAGTGTTAAAAGTATTAAGATCCAAACCGGTGACATTGATGACCAACAATCCAAAAAAGCTAGAAGCACTGAAAAACGCTGG
>JAPSKG010000212.1 GCA_031177795.1 Domibacillus sp. | reverse complement strand
AAGGACAAAACATGTTAGCGGCCGATTTCTCTCATCAAATTATCGGGTGTTCTATTTATGACTTTGTTTGTTCAAAAAACCACGAACAATCCGTGGCCCATATTGAACAAGTTTGTAAAGAAAAAATACCTATTATTAACGTTGAAAAACAATTAACACGTTTAGACGGCCGAGTGATTGATTGCAGTGTATCTTCTTTGTTTGTTTCGTTTGAAGGGAAAAACGCTGTTCTTTCCATTGTGAAAGATTTAACTTTACATAAAGAGCAAACGGCAACACTGCTTCAAAAATCCGAAAAATTAGCACTGGTTGGGCAGCTTGCAGCAGGCATAGCACATGAGATTCGCAACCCGCTCACTTCAATCAGAGGGTTTGTGCAGCTTTCAAAGATACAAAAAGAAAGCAGAAACGATTATTATGATATTATGCTGACAGAGCTAGATCGCATTAACTTGATTGTAAGCGAATTGCTTGTTTTATCAAAACCAATGGATGTTGTTTATAAGAAGCAAGAAATTTCTATTATCCTCCAGGACATTATTGTTCTGATTCAATCGCAAGCAGCTATGGAAAACGTTGTAATAGATCTGGAAATAGAGCATGATATACCGCCGGTTTATTGCGAAGAAAACCAATTAAAACAAGTGTTTATCAATATTTTAAAAAATGCGATTGAAGCTATGCCAAATGGAGGCTTAATTAACGTAAAGCTTAAGGTTAAACAGGACAAAATTACAGTGCAGTTTATCGATGAAGGAACGGGCATAGCGGAAGAGCGTATCCCAAAACTGGGAGAGCCATTTTACACAACGAAAGAAAAAGGAACAGGACTGGGTTTGATGACCAGTATGAAGATTATAGAAAGCCATGGCGGACAATTAAATTTTGCCAGCAAAACTGGTGAGGGAACAACGGTGGAAGTGATTTTGCCAGTAGCATAAAAAAAGTCCGGCTTTTGCAGCCGGACTTTTTTTACGAACGGAAAAACGCTTTGTCTGTGTTGTATTTTGCTTCAAATGTGTTGATAATGTAAGTTTCATAAATATCGCGGTCAACCGGGCTATCCACAACCAATACAACAATTTTGTGTACATCATCCCGGTGGTTCTTGATGTCGGATACATTATCTTCAAAATGCTTGCGGATCCGCATGCGGAGCTTGCGGGCTTTGCCGGCATATAACAAGCGGTCCTGCGCATCATAAAACATAAAAACGCCAGCTTTGTCCCGCGGAATTTTATGGTAGTCAGTAAATCCGTATTCTCTTGCGATCGGCGCTTCACTCGTATCTTCCGGATTTCGTCTTCTAGTTAAAATATAATCAGGCTGCGGCAGTTCAATTTTAATCAACGTTCATCACTTCCTATTCTTTCACATAATGGTACAATGCTATCATAACAGAGAAGAGGTGGTAATGTGTTCTTTTTCATCTGGACGATGATTATTTTATTTTTTATCGCCAGCTTTATTGGCTTTGTTTTCCCAATCATTCCATCAGTGCTTGTTTTGTGGGCCGGCTTTGCTGTTTATTATTTTGGCATAAGCCGGGATGAATTATCCATCGTTTTTTGGATCGCCATGCTTTTATTTACCGCACTTATGTTTTTAGCTGATTTTTTTGCTAACAGCTATTTTGTAAAAAAATATGGCGGGTCTAAATGGGGAGAATGGACAGCAGTTGTTGCAATTATTGCAGGTTCTTTTGTGATTCCTCCATTTGGCATTTTGGTTGTGCCGTTTATTGCCGTGCTGCTCGTAGAATTAATCATCTTGAAAAACATGAAAAAAGCATTTTTTGTAGCTTATGCAACACTTATTGGCTTTTTAAGCGGCACGCTCGCTAAACTAGTTATTCAATTGGTTATGATCGGGTGGTTTTTTACTGAAGCTTTGATTTGATTTTTTTGTGTTTATGAAAACGAAAGAGAAGGGTATAGTTCATACCATGAATAGTTAATAGGAGGCAGTAGATCATGGCAGTTGAACGAGTACGCGTCGGTTATGTAGAATTAACAGAGGAAGAGTCCAAGCGCCTTTTAAAAGAAGTGCAGCGCGATCAGCAAGCAGAGACGCTTGAAGACCTGCAGCGCATTATGGAAAACTACGATGCAAGAATGATGGAATCCGAAAGTGGCCTTATACAAGAAGTAATAGAGGAAGCGGAAGGAAAACCGACCATTACAGAAGATGAAATTGAAGTTTTTCCAAAAGTGGAAGGCGGTAAAAGTTACCGGATTCAAGCGTCTTCAAAAGGGATAATTGAATAATAATAAAGAAAAAGCGGATTCCATGGGAATCACGCTTTTTTTTCTACGGCATCAGCCGGTTTACGAAACGTATTGTTTTGCAATGAGTTCGTGTGCCGGGTTCCGTTTTCCATTTTATTTCCACAAAATGGGCACGACGGTGAATCATCTTCTGAAAAATTTTTTCTCATCCAGCCTTTGCAATTCTCCGACGTACACTCCCATGTCTCAATATCAACGTTTGGCAATGGCTCGGTGCGGTTTTTGCTGTAATAAGACATCACGTCACCCCCGGTTTTATTAGTCAATCCCCTTTATTATCTCACACAAATAAGGGTTTTGATACATTTTTTTCAACCATTTACTTTTTCCCGAGAAAAAAGCAATCAAAACCAGGAATCGGGTTTGTTATAATAAAAAGAAAAAGGAGAATTTCATGAAAAGTCTTTTATTGCAAGTGCTTGTGTGGGCCGTTGTTTTTTTTGCTTTAATTAAATTGTATCCTATTTTACAAAAACTTTGGAAAAAATAAATAACATGGTTTTCAGAAACTATTGAAATTTTCTGAAAACCATGTTAGTCTTTTTTTGTATAGTTTTTGAAACGCTGTTGCGTAATACGAAACAAAGGGGATTGTTAGATGAGCAATTATGTGAAAGCGGCTTCATTAAAAGTAGATCAGCAGCTTTTTAATTTTGTGAATGGGGAAGTTTTGCCGGTCATCGGAATTGAAAAAGACGCTTTTTGGAACAAATTCAGCAAGCTAATTGAAGAGCTCACACCTAAAAACAGGGCTCTTTTACAGCGGCGGGATGAACTGCAAGCAAAAATTAACAACTGGCATAAAAAAAATGATTTTGATGTTGCTGCTTATCAGTCTTTTTTAACGGAAATCGGCTATTTAGAGCCTGAAGTGGAAGATTTTTCTATTACTACAAAAAATGTAGATAGTGAGATTGCGCTACAAGCTGGCCCGCAGCTTGTAGTTCCAGTGAATAATGCGCGTTACGCAATTAATGCAGCCAATGCAAGATGGGGGAGCTTGTATGATGCATTGTATGGAACGGATGCGATTGCTGAAACAGATGGCGCTGAAAAAACAGCTGACTACAATCCGGTGCGAGGCGCAAAAGTAATTGCGGCTGGCCGTGATTTTCTGGATAAAGCAGCTCCTTTGCAAACAGGATCTCATAAAGAAGCGCAGTGTTATAAAGTAACGGAAGGGCAACTAATTATATCGCTGGAAAAAGGCGAAACGACCTTGAAAAATGCCGGACAGTTAAAAGGAGTTTCAGAAAACGGCATTTTACTTGAAAATAATGGGCTTCATTTTGAAATTCAAATTGATGACACGCATCCTATTGGCAAAGCAGATCCTGCAGGAGTAAAAGACATTTTAATGGAAGCGGCTCTTACAACCATAATGGATTGTGAAGATTCCGTTGCAGCGGTTGATGCGGAAGATAAAGTGCTGGTTTACAAAAACTGGCTTGGGCTTATGCAAGGTAAGTTAACCGCTTCTTTTTCGAAAAACGGAAAACAAATAAATAGGACATTGAACCCCGATCGCGAATATACATCGTTGTCTGGTGAATTGTTTACGCTTCCTGGGCGCTCGCTAATGTTTGTCCGCAACGTCGGGCATTTAATGACCAATAGTGCTGTGCTGGATTTTAACGGAGAAGAAGTATTTGAAGGAATACTTGACTGTGTGATCACTAGTGCTATTGCAAAGCAATCGCTTAGTGACAGCGTAAA
>JAPSKG010000211.1 GCA_031177795.1 Domibacillus sp. | reverse complement strand
CTGGTCGGAGGAGAAAAGAATGTACACAGTGTTGTTCATTGCATGACAAGATTGCGCTTTACTCTCTCTGATAACAGCAAAGCAGACCGCACGAAACTGGAGAATTCACCTGGCGTGATGGGCACTAATATAAGCGGCGGACAATTTCAAATTATTATTGGAAACGACGTACCCAGGGTTTATCAAGCTATTATCCAAAACAGTAATCTCAGCAGGGACACTAATAAAACAAGCGGATCAAAAGAAAAGAAAAACCCAGTAACAGCAGTGTTTGAAGCGATTGCGAGCGTCTTCACCCCAATCATTCCGGCCATTGCCGGAGCGGGTATGATTAAAGGATTTCTTGCCCTGTTCGTTGCATTAGGCTGGTTAACACCAGAAAGCCAGACATATGCCATTTTAAATATAATCGGTGACGGCGCTTTTTACTTCCTGCCTATTTTATTGGCAGTTAGTGCTGCAAGAAAATTCAACACAAACCCGTTTATTGCGGCATCAGTCGGAGCTGCTATTCTTCACCCGAACCTTGCGGCGCTATTTGCCAGCGGAGAAAAAATTGAATTTATCGGAATTCCTGTAACCGTAGTCGCAACCTATTCATCTACTGTTATCCCGATTTTACTCGCAATCTGGGCGGCTTCTTATGTGGAAAAATGGATTGACCGCATTACACATCAATCACTAAAATTAATTGTCGTGCCGACGCTGACTTTGTTAATCATCGTTCCTTTTACATTAATTGCGGTTGGCCCGCTTGGAACGGTAATTGGCGAGTATTTATCAACAGGTGTCAACTTCTTATTCAGTAATGCAGCCATTGTTTCTTCTATTCTGCTGGGCGCCACCTTCTCGTTGATTATTATGACAGGTATGCATTATGCTCTTGCACCCATTATTATTAACGCGCTGGCTCAAAACGGATTTGACTATATGATTCCAGCGATGTTTGTGGCCAATATGGGGCAGGCTGGAGCTGCCCTGGCTGTTTCCCTGCGTACGAAAAATACAAAATTTAAATCATTGGCTTTCACGACTGGTATTACTGCTTTAATGGGTATTACAGAGCCGGCTATGTACGGAGTAAATATGAAGCTGAAAAGACCTTTTGTCGCGGCGATGATTGGCGGTGCGGCCGGCGGATTTTACAATGGGCTAACAGGTGTTAAATCATTTGTTATCACAGGAAATGCCGGTCTGCCAGGCCTTCCTGTTTTAATTGGGTCTACTTTCGTCCATGCCTTGATTGGTTTAGTTATTGCTTTTGCGGCTGCCATTGTTGCTGGTTATTTCCTTGGCTTTAAAGATGTAGACGCGGAAAATAAAGCCGCTGCTGAAGCTGAACAGCCTGCAAATAACAAACTTCCGTCTGTGCAGCCAGGTATCATTGCTGAACAGCTTCTTAGCCCTCTTCAAGGAGAAGTGAGAAGCCTGAATACGGTGAGTGACGCTACTTTTTCTCAAGAAATTATGGGTAAAGGCATTGCTATCTTTCCTACTCAAGGAAAAGTCGTTTCTCCGGTGAATGGGACCATTACGACTATTTTCAAAACAAAACATGCAATTGGCATTACGAGTGATAATGGCGCTGAAATTCTTATTCACGTTGGATTGGATACGGTCCGGCTGGACGGCCAGCACTTTACGGCCCATATGAACGAAGGCGATATCGTCAAACCCGGGGACAAAATTGTTTCGTTTGATGCGGAAGCTATTCAAGCAGCCGGGTATGATTTGATTACGCCCATCATTGTAACGAATACGGACCGATACAAACACATTGCAGCTGTAAATCAAGGGACGGTGCGTGCCGGAGAGCCATTGCTGACTTTGTCTTCAGATACTTCCGAAACAGTTTTATTTGATTCTCAGGCTGTAGTCCCGTCATAAATAATTGTGTATTGTTAACTTCACTAATTTCAAGATTTATAGATAAAAAAAGATAACGGCTGCGTTATCTTTTTTTAATGGAAAATAACATGTTTCTTCGAAAAAGCTGGACTTCATATTCAAATTGAAACGGAAAAGAAAACTTTTAAAATAAAAAAGCAATGCTTCATCACATTGCTTCCTACATACACTGCTTCTACTTGTTTTTCGTTTAAACTAATGAATCTTTATGAGAGCCTACACCTAATAAATGAAGTGCATCTTTTACAGTTGAAAGAGTAGGGGTGGAATTGAAACTTATACCTAGTTGTACGGCAACTAACGCTAATTCGGGTCTTAAACCTGTGATAATAGAACGTACACCAAGCAATGATAATACAGCATTAATTCTAAAGATGTATTCAGCTACAATAGAGTCTAATTTATAAATAGCAGAAAAATCTATAATTAGGCATTTAACGTTTTGTTTTTTTACGTTTACCGGGACTTTTTCCAAAACTTGCGTTGCTCTTTTTTCATCAAAATCACCCCACAAAGGAAGGACTGCAATTCCATCCATTAGTGGAACAAGTATGGAGGATAAATCGTTTATTTGATTTATTATTTCTTTTTGTTTTTTTTCAGTTGCTTTCCTTTCTGTTATATCTCGTACATATGTTTGGATAGCTTTCGTGTTTCCCAGTAGCACAGGATGGCAGTATAGAGCTACATCAACCGATGTACCATCCATTCGATATATTGTTTCTTCAATGATATTAGCTGGCCGTTCATAAGCATTTTGTATTCTTTTGTCTATTGCTGATTTGGATGTTTCCTTAAAAATATCTAAAGGGCTTGCTCCGATAATTTCTTCTTTTGAAGCCCTAAAGAATGTTTCCGCTGCACGATTAACATAAATAATTTTCAGCTGCGAATGGATAATTAAAGGTTCTAAAGCATACTCCATTACTTGTTTATAATCAATATTTGAAATGTTGTCGCTCATAAAAGCCACTCCTGTTATATGAAATATTGAAATTCATTATACAGCAATTTTATGACATCCTGTAAAGAATTGAAGTGATACTAACGGATGCTTCAGTAACAGAAAAAAAGCAATGATGTATTTAATTTTTACCTTAATTAACTAAGGCACCTATAAAAGATTCCTTGATTTCACTAAAATGAAAAATCCTATCAAAATTTTTGATACCGTAAATCCGCATTATAAAGTGGATTAATAGGGTTTCCGACCGTATGATCAATTATTAACAGGTTTCATTGAATTTTTTTTCGAATTTTGCACATAAAACAGTATGAATTAATAAAATATAAAACCTCCTTTTTACAAGGAGGTTTGTCGCAAAAACCATTTTCTGCTAAAACGTTCTTAAAAACAGAATGTATCAGCCAGATGAGGTTTGATAGTCTAGAACATCTTACATTTGAATTCAGTGACTATGTTAACTGGTTTAACAAGCGGCGAATTCATGAACCACCAGGCTATGTAAGCCCGATTGAATACAAATTATTATCTTTTAAAAAAGCTGCCTGGTTTAGCCTTGACCATCCACTTTTGTTTCAAATAGGTTTTTCTTAACAGATCATAAGGAAAATAAAAAGATGGATTTATTTGAGCCACTTCTTCTGCTAATTCAAGCGCTTCTTCGCCATCCTCTTCTTCATAGTTGTACATCCATGCAAAATTATGCAACGATTGGACGGTTCTTAATTCTTTCACAGCCTGCTGCAAAAGGGCTAAAGCTGCTTCGTATTCACAATTCTCTAAAGCATCAACTGCTTTTTAATTGTTATTCAACGACACCTCTTTGCATAGTAAAAACTTTAAAACTTTATTTCTTTTTTGTTTTTCTAGCAGGAAAATAAACAATTACTTACACAAAACCAATCAACAACGATTGACTAAAATTTAATGAAGTTCTCTTTTTTATTATAAATCTTGAAAAAAAGAAGCTCCAAAATTCTCAAGCCCTCTTTGTCCAGTCAGAAACATGCCCTTTCAGTTCATTTACAGTAAATGACTGCATCTACTGGATACGATGAAAAATAAAAATCATAAAATACAACTTTTTCCACCAATTAACTATTAATCTTTCATAATTATGTCATAATGAAGAAAAAGTGATAGAAAGGAAGTTGTTGGTGAAAAAGGCAATATCTATTTTTTTGATTGTAATGCTTATGGTTTCTGCCA
>JAPSKG010000210.1 GCA_031177795.1 Domibacillus sp. | reverse complement strand
AAATAAAATCGACCTATTTTTCACTCTTCAATATGGATGTTTTATCCAATAGATAGATAAAAAGGTTTATTTTAATAGATTTGATTGACTAAAGAGAAAGCTGTTTTTTATAATTTATTTAGAAAAGAGAAACTGCGCTTCTCTTTTTTTAAAAGTTTATGCAAACGGTTGCACAAAAAATGAAAGGGGTTACTTTTTATGAAAAAGTTATTTTACGGTTTTGTGGCTTTTGTTTTGCTTTTTGTATCAACAGCCGGCCAGCAACAGGCAAAGGCTGAAGTAAAAGACGATTATAAGCTTTATGTAATGGCTCCATTAACAGAAATTAAAGATTGGGAAGCATTTGGAAACAAGCTTGTGAAACTGAAGAAAAGCGGTGTTTATGCGCTGACAACTGATGTATGGTGGGGAGTTGTTGAAGAAAAAGGGGACAATCAATTTGACTGGTCTTACTATGAAAAATATGCGGAAGTGGTAGAAGCTTCAGGATTAAAGTGGGTGCCAATTATGTCAACCCATCAATGTGGCGGAAATGTAGGGGATGACTGCAATTATCCAATTCCCTCCTGGCTCTGGAAAAAAGATGCAGTTGAAAACATGGCATTTAAAAGCGAAAGTGGATTTATTAATAAAGAAGCGCTTGCTCCATGGTGGAATGAAACGTCTAAACAGTATGAAGAGTTTTACCGCTCTTTTGCAAAACAATTTGCTGATGAAGAAGATTTAATTGCAAAAATTTACTTAAGCGGCGGGCCGGCAGGCGAACTGCGTTATCCGTCCTATCAATTTGCGGATGGCTGGGATTGGCCGGAACGCGGACAAATTCAAGCTTACTCAAAAGGTGCTAAAACCGATTTTCAAGATGCAATGAAAAAAAAGTATAAAAATATAAAAAAATTAAACTCAGCCTGGCAAACAAAACATAAAAGCTGGGCTTCCATACATCCCCCTAAAAATGGAGATAAGTTTTTCACAAGCGGAATAGCTTACAAAACAGCTTATGGAAAAGATTTTATGAGCTGGTATCAAGGGGCACTTGAAAAACATATGATGAACATTGCAAAAGCAGCCCATAAGCAGTTTGACCGTGCGTTTGATGTGCCAATCGGCATGAAGATTTCAGGAGTCCATTGGAAGATGAATGATCCAAACATGCCTCATGCCGCCGAGTACAGTACTGGTTATTATAATTACGAACGTTTGCTGGACCGCATGAAAACAGCTGATCTAGCTTTAACCTTTACATGTCTTGAAATGGATGATAATAATGCTGAAAAAGCTCCATATTATAGTGCTCCAAAAACACTGGTTACACAAATCGCAACGCTTGCCAATAACCGGGGGATTTCTTTGAATGGAGAAAATGCGCTCGCGATGATTAATAATGAATGGGGCTTCAACAACTCTGCGGAAATGACATTTAATTACGGCTTTGACGGTTTTACGCTTTTGCGGATGAATTATTTGTTTGATGAAGCAGGAAATCCTACCAATGAATTTACAATGCTGATTGATAAATTTGCTTTAACACAACTGCCCGTTACCTTTACTGTTTCAAATGTGCCGGAAACGGCAAAAAGCGTGTATGTCATTGGGGACCGTGGAGAACTGGGTCGCTGGAACCCGGATGCATATCAGTATAAATTAACGAAAAAAGCGGATGGCAGTTGGTCAGGAACCTTTAACCTTGCTGCAGACCGCGTATATTCTTTTAAGTTTTTATATAAAAGAGAAGAAGGAAGCTTTGTTTGGCAAAAAGGAGAAAACAATCAATATAAAACACCAGAAGCGGGTGAAGCGTTTTTCACTGGCAATTGGTAATACTAAAACGGCCAGAATGCATTCTGGCCGTTTTTTAATTGTCTTGCATTTTTGTTTTCTGATAATTATAATAACTCTATATTTCAAAAATAAGAATTATAGTTCCGAAAAATGGAACAAAGGTGGTGGGGATGATTCAACCGATTCAAAAGAAATTTAAAATGATTCAAATCAAACCATTAGGAGAAACGGCTTTAACAGTACAGTTCGGGAAGGAATTAAGCATTTCCAGTAATCAAAAAGTAAAAGCCTTATGTTTGAAGCTTCAGGAAAAAGCTTTCCCCGGGTTTATTGAATGCGTGCCGGCGTTTGTTAGTGTAACCGTTTTTTATGATCCTTTTGTTGTTAAGCAGTCATACAAAGCAGAAAACACACCTTCTTTGATTGTCCAGGGGATTTTGGAAGACATGGTGGAAACTCTTGTTGAACCGGAAAACAGCAGCTCGCGGACCATAGAAATTCCTGTGTGTTACGGCGGTGAATTTGGGCCTGATCTTGAGTTTGTGGCGGAACACAATCGACTTTTGGCTGAGGAAGTAATTCGACTGCATACATTTGCCGAGTATCCTGTTTATATGATAGGGTTTGCGCCAGGTTTCCCGTATTTGGGAGGGCTTTCAAATAAAATAAATGCGCCGCGCCGTTCTTCTCCGCGCACTTCTATACCTGCTGGAAGTGTTGGAATAGCCGGGAATCAAACCGGTGTTTACCCAATTTCTACACCGGGCGGCTGGCAGTTGATTGGCCGGACACCAGTAGCTCTTTTTAAGCCGAATTCCGATCAGCCAAGTTTGCTGGCTGCGGGTGACATTGTGAAATTCAAGTCAATTACAAGAGAAGAATATGAACAGTATCGGGAGAGATTGGAATGAGTATACAAGTCATTCGGCCGGGTCTTCTGGCAACCATTCAAGATTTAGGGCGTTATGGATTTCAGCAGTACGGAGTGATTGTCAGTGGAGCAATGGATATGTTTTCTCTTCGGATCGCCAATCTTTTAGTAGGAAACGAAGAAGGAGAAGCAGCCATTGAAGTTACGTTGATGGGAACAACTATTCAGTTTAAAGAGGACAGGGTCATTTCGATTACCGGCGGAAACTTAAAGCCAACCATTGACGAAAAGCCTGTTCCTTTATGGCGTCCTATTTTAGTGAAAGAAAATAGCGTTCTTTCTTTTACTGGCTGTGAGTCTGGCTGCCGTGCTTATATAGCTGTTGCCGGAGGCCTGACAGTTCCAGAAGTGATGGACAGTAAAAGCACGTACTTGCGCGGAGAAATTGGCGGCTTTAAAGGAAGAGCTCTTCAGGAAGGCGACATGATCTTTTTTGCAAAGGAAAATGATGATTCAATTAAGCTCAAAAAAATGCTGCAGGCCAAACTTAAAGGAGATTTTTTTGCAGCAGCGGACTGGTATGTGCCTGTTGAACAATACATGAGTAAAAAAAGTCTTCGAGTTGTAAAAGGGCCGGAATTTGATTTGTTTTCAGGAAAATCCCAACAACAATTTTTTGAACAGGAATTTCAAATTACGCCCCAGTCTGACCGGATGGGATACCGGCTTTTTGGCCCATCGCTTCAATTAAAAAAATCGTTTGAACTTTTATCGGAAGCAGTAGCGAATGGAACGATTCAAGTACCGAGCGACGGAAACCCGATTGTTTTGCTTGCAGACCGCCAGACAACCGGCGGCTACCCGAGAATTGGACAAATTGCCGCCGTTGATTTGCCTATTATTGCCCAGCTAAAACCCGGAGACCGCGTCCGATTTCAAGAAATAACTCTTGTTCAAGCAGAAAAGCTTTATATCGAGCGCGAAACGGAAATAAGCAAAATCCGAACGGCTCTTTTGGTAAAAAAAACATCGTTTAAAACAAATGGATAAGGAGACCTCCGATGATTAAAATGAGTGAATTTCAAGAGATGGTCAATATTATTGACCGCTCTACTGTGACTGTTTTTACGTTTGAATACGAAGGAATGAAAATAAAACTTGAAAAACATCCAGCTGTTCAAGAGCAAATTCAAACAAAGCAAATAAGTGCTCCTGCTTTGAATAGCCCTGAGGAAAAAGAACAAATGGAAAAATCGGCAGATACGGAAATGATTGTTTCTCCCATGGTCGGAACTTTTTACATACGTGCGGGCGAAGGAGAAAAGCCGCTTGTCCAGGTTGGATCTGTTGTGGAAAAAGGGCAAGTTGTGTGCGTAGTAGAAGCAATGAAGCTGTTTAATGAAGTTCAGGCGGACGCTGATGGGGAAATTATAGAGGTGCTTG